>DATFKV010000548.1:0-5520 GCA_035268465.1 Cryomorphaceae bacterium
TTGATCGTTGGAATTATTGCATTACTCAGACTACCAGTTGAAGAGACCTAGTGGATTTTTAATGTGATTCATTCCGCGCTGATTGTTCTGACCCTTTATATCGTAGTTGATTCATTTGTCCTCTTAAGATCGCACCTACGACTCGATCTGAGTGTATCTGCTAACATGAGTATTTCCATGTTCTACACGGTTTTCATGTCTTTTTGGACTTCGGGTGATGCTTTGTTTTATCCACTGTTCAGCGTAGAATATTCCTTTTATCTCCACTTGATTTACTACATCCTTCTCGGTCAATTGAGTTATGTGCACTACCATCTTTTCATGAGAGCAAAGGCACGAACATCCAGGAAAAGCGTACTTGGCTAGACCAATTCTCTTTTGGCAATCAGTTCTGCTATTTGCACTGCATTCGTAGCAGCGCCTTTTCTCAGATTATCCGCAACGATCCACAAGTTCAAGCTATTCGGAAAGGAAAAGTCCCTGCGTATTCTTCCGACAAAAACATCGTCCTTTCCCTCCGCGTAGCGCGGCATCGGGTATAAATTGACGTCGGGATTGTCTTGCAACTGAATGCCGGGACTGTCGTGCAGGATTTTTCGAATGTCTGCGAGATCGAAATCTTTTTCGAAACTCACATTTACAGATTCTGAGTGGCCTCCTACCACGGGCACTCGAACGGCTGTAGCAGTTACCTCCACAGAATTATCATTGAGAATTTTCTTTGTCTCACGAGTTAGTTTCATCTCTTCCTTCGTGTAGCCTTCCAGCTCAAAAACGTCGCAATGGGGTAAGCAGTTTTTATCGATCGGGTAAGGATAGACCATTGGCCCGTCTTTTCCCGCTCTTTCATTTTCGAATTGTTCCACGGCGTCTTTTCCCGTTCCGGTGATGGATTGGTAAGTCGATACCACCGCTCTTTTTACACCGTATTGCTTATGCAGGGGTGCGAGGGTCAGCACCAATTGAATGGTCGAGCAATTGGGGTTTGCGATTATTTTGTCATCGGCCGTCAATGAATCGCCGTTGATTTCAGGAACGATCAATTTATGATCGGGGGACATGCGCCACGCCGATGAATTATCGATCACCGTGCAGCCTGTGGCCGCAAATTTCGGGGCGTACTCTAAGCTGGTATTTCCACCTGCCGAGAAAAGCGCAATGTCAGGCTTCTTGGCAATGGCCTCTTCCATAGAGTGAATGCGGTATTCTTTACCGAGAAACTCAATCTTTTTTCCCACACTCCGCTCCGAAGCGACGGGAATAAGTTCCGAAACGGGAAATTTTCTTTCCGCCAACACTTCGAGCATCACTCGACCTACCATACCAGTCGCACCTACTACCGCTACTTTCATATTCTTGATGTTTGCTTAACGAATGACAAGAGGCAAAAATACTATATTTAGCCGCACTGAAATTCTATGAAGTCCACTCTTTCGTTCGTTTTATTTATTCTCATTTTTCTCGCCACCTCGACCGTTTCGGCTCAGGTAAGCGATGATTTCTCTGATGGAGATTTTACTACCAACCCGGAATGGAGCGGAAGCATCGACTTCTTTACAGTCGAAGATGAGGTGCTCAGAAGCAATGTTGATCCCGGAGACTTATCAATTAATTATTTTCTCTCCACCCAAAATAATTTGGTCGACGATGTGCAATGGGAGTTTTGGATTAATTTAAACTTTGCCACTTCGGGTGCCAATTACGTTGATGTTTACGTGATGTCCGATAATGCCGATCTGTCGGCTGCAGCCAACGGTTACTTCATTCGGTTTGGCAACACGGAAGACGAAATTTCATTCTACAAACTCTCTTCGGGTTCTGAAAGTATATTGATTGACGGACCTGACGGTGAACTTGGCTCCGCCAATAATATTTACAAAGTCCGACTTACCCGGACATCAACAGGTCTCTGGGGCCTTGAGCTGGATGAGGATAACACAGGCGTTTTTTCAGATGCAGGGACTGTTATGGATGACGAAGTCGCTACTGCCTCTCATTTTGGATTTAGAATTGAACAGTCAGGCGCGGCAGCTCCAGTGAACAATCATTTTTTCGATGACATTATGATCGGACCGATACCTGTGGATGAAGACGCGCCGGAATTGATCTCGGCCACAGCTACGAGTGCCACGGAATTGGTTCTTCAGTTTTCAGAAGCGCTAGAGGAAGCATCGGCGAACAATACGGCCAATTACTCCATTGACGGTGGAATTGGGAATCCCGCAACTGCTGCGCTTGACGGTGGTTCACCAAACACTGTTAATCTTACCTTACCTTCTGCCCTAACCAACGGACTGGATTACACCGTAACCGTATCAGGTGTTGCCGACCTTGCCGGAAATGCCACTACCAATGAAACGGCCACCTTTTCTTTTTTCATCCCCGACGATCCTAACGTGGGCGATGTTATTTTCAATGAGATCTTTCCCGATCCAAGCCCGTCGGTCGGATTACCTGAGTTTGAATACATCGAGATTTACAATCGAAGCGGTTCTTTCTTTGATACGGAAAATTGGATCCTAGTCAACACCACGACAGAGAGACTTTTGCCTGCGCTTTCTTTTCCACCCGACACTTACCTCATTCTATGTGACGCTGAGAATGTGGATGCATTCTCTTCATTCGGGACGGCCGTCGGAATCACCTCATTCACTACCTTGGCCAACACCGCTGATAGCTTAACCCTCTTGGATGCAAGTGGAGAAATCTTGGACATCGTTTCTTACACCGACGATTGGTATCAAGACCCCGATAAAGATGATGGTGGCTACAGCCTCGAACGCATCAACCCGATTCTCTCATGCAGTGGAGCTTCAAATTGGGCCGCTTCGAATGACGCGTCAGGCGGAACTCCCGGAAGTCAGAACGGTCTTTTTGACGATACGCCCGACACTACGCCTCCTTCGGTTACTTCAGTTTCAGTGATTGATCCCCTCAATCTTCTACTCGGTATTTCAGAGCCCCTTGAAGATCTGAACTCCGCGTCGATTGGCTTAGATCAAGGCATTTCCATCAATGAGATATCTTTGGTACAAGCCGACCAAATTCATGTGCTCTTAGTAGAGCCACTTCAAACGGGAGTTGCATACCAGTTGACCATTTCGGGATTGGTGGACTGCGAGGGAAATGCTTCAGGAGCTGAAACTGTTCCCATCTTTATCGGAGAACTACCCCTTCCCGGAGATCTGATTATCTCAGAAATCATGGCCGACCCTACACCTGCAATCGGATTGCCGGAAGGTGAATACTTCGAATTGTTCAATAAGTCGGATAAGACTCTTGAACTACAAGGCAGCGAGTTGTCAGGAGTATTTTTTGAAGAGTCGATCATCATGCAACCGGGCGATTATTTGGCGTTGGCATCCAATTCCAATTTTGAACTTTTTGAAGGCTTAGAAAACATACGCTTCCTCGACATGAGTACCTCCTTTTTGACCAATGGCGGGACGGAACTCGTTTTAATAAATGCGGAAGGGGAGGAGCTCGATTTCGTGGAGTACAGCGATGATTGGTACAATGACTCCGACAAGGACGACGGCGGGTACTCGCTTGAATTGATCAATCCCTATGCTGCGTGCAGCGGAGCCTCTAATTGGTCGGCCTCTGATAGCCCGTTGGGCGGAACCCCGGGAGCGCAAAACAGCATTTTTAATGATGCTCCCGATCAGTCGGCACCTACGTTGGTTTCATTTGGCATTCCTCAGGACAACGAAGTGCAACTCGAATTCTCGGAGCCGCTGGATGAAGAGAGCATCGACGACATCGTGGCAACTTTTACTCCTGAATCAGATATAGCTGGAATATTTCAGATACAACCGGATGAGTTGTTGATTGAACTGATTCTTCCCCTTGAAATTGGAATAACTTATTCAGTGCAACTGACCGGAGTATCGGATTGTGCGGGAAATCAAGCTCCTGCAATTGAAATCGACATTCTTCTTGGTGTTTCGCCTGAGGCCAATGAAATTCTCATTACTGAGATCATGGCTGATCCCTCTCCTTCAGTGGGTTTACCGGAAGGAGAATACTTTGAGTTGTACAATGCCTCAGAGGCAGCCATTGATCTGTTGAATTGTTCACTGTCAGGAGTGGAATTCGAGCAATCGATCGTCATGGCACCCGGCGAGTATTTGTTTTTTGCTTCCGCGAGCAACCAAGTTACTTTTCTGACATTTCCCGATGTGATCTTTTTGGAAAATATGAGTTCCACTTTTCTTACCAACGGCGGTCGGGAGTTGGAACTTGTAAACCCCGACGGATTGACGGTAGATCGGGTGAACTACGATATCTCGTGGTACAACCATTCAGAGAAAGAAGATGGTGGCTATAGTTTGGAGCGCATCAATCTACAGGAGCCATGTCGCGGTGCTGATAACTGGACGGGATCTGAAGCCGAATTTGGCGGTACCCCCGGTGAGCAAAATAGCGTGTACAGCGAAGAACCCGATTTGACAGCCCCTGAGATTGTGGCCGTGTATGCTCAAGGTTCAACCTTGGTGGAGGTTCGGTTCTCTGAAGTCATAGATAGTCTTTCGGTCTTATTCACCGACATCACAATTTCGCCCGCTATAGGGGTGGAAGCCGTTTTCAATAGTCCACCAAATTATTCTTCTTTGCTCATTCAACTCAGCGAGCCGCTTGAAGCCGGCCTCCGCTACGAATTGAGCCTGGAAGGAATAACCGACTGTATTGGAAATCCAATTGGCGAGACAGAGTCTTTTGTTTTTGCACTTCCCCAACCCGGCGAACCCGGAGACCTATTGATCAATGAAATTCTATTCAACCCGAGGACTGCAGGACGAGACTTTGTGGAGATTTTCAATGTGTCAGATAAGAATATCGGTCTAAGGAATTGGGTGCTTCAAAATGCCGACTTGACCACAAGAATCATTAGTGAAGATCCTTTGGTGATATTCCCCGGCCAGCATTTGGTCCTCACCGATGATATCAGCAGCACCATTCAGGAATATCCGCTGTCAGGGGCTTACCGCGAGAATTTTCACGAAATGGAATCGCTTCCTTCTTTCAACAATGGCGATGGCTCGGTAATTTTAGCAGATTCTCTTGAGAACGAAATCGATCGATTCGACTATTTCGAAGATTATCATTTCCCACTACTCAATACCTTCGACGGGGTAAGTTTGGAGCGATTGAGTTACACCAGACCTACCAACGAAGCGGGGAATTGGTCATCGGCATCCGAGCGGGTCGGGTTTGCTACACCTGGATATGTCAATTCTCAATTTTTGCCGGAAGGCCGATCCTCAGCGCAATTTGAATTGCAAGATGAGGTTTTCTCTCCCGACAATGATGGATTTGAAGATGTGCTCCTGATCAATTATGCCTTGGATGGCCCCGATTATTTGGCCACTATTCGCATATATGACAGCAGAGGCCGTTTAATTCGCGGACTCACCAACAACCTACTTTTGGGCACTGACGGAACCCTGAGTTGGGATGGAACCACGGATGAGCGATCGAAAGCTCGCATTGGTCCTCATATTATCTTGGTAGAAATAT
>DATFKV010000549.1:0-9837 GCA_035268465.1 Cryomorphaceae bacterium
TCCCAAAGCCACGGCAGCGCCGCTTTCTTCGGACCTGACTTCTTCGGCTACCAATTGTTCGTCACGGCGCGGGGGTCTGGTAGGGGTGGCTGCTGCCAAAAGAAAGGCAAAGAGAAACCCCACGAAAATAAGATCAAACCATGCTACCCCGTACCAAAGTGGTCCAACCGGCTCAGCCAGCACATCTACAAAGAGTACTCCTAAGAAGATGATGAGGATAAAGCTCCAGAGGGAGCCCCATGGCCCCGTGTTTTTAAATCCGTAAAAAAATATAGCTCCGATTAAAAGGGCAATGACTACGATTCCGATAACTTCTATAGCTGTCATAATAAATTTAGGTTAAGTTTAAGCAATGAATTGCAATGATTGTACCTATTGCCAAATGGCCGCATTTTGATCATTCCAAGCGTATAATCTTTCCCGATCTGTCGGTTAAATTTCCCAAATGAGAATCTGTTTCATCAAGGCGAAAGCATTGGATTGTTATTTTATCGATCGTCCAAGGATGGACGGAAGGAGTATGAGTCGGAAAACATCAGTTTCAGATATGTGGAAGAGCTCATTTGTAGAATGATATGAATAATTCCATATTTTAAAGCCGAATAGAACCAAATTGAAAAGGGCACTTAGACTTGTTATTCGTTTGTTTATAGGGTTCAGCGCCTTGATCGTCCTCTATTTTATCATTGGACTAATCCTTTCTATTGTTCCCACCAATCCTTCCGAAGTAACTTGCCGGGACAAACAAGAAGTATTCATTAGTTCAAATGGAATTCATCTGGATATTGTTGTTCCGACAGCGATATTGAGTGAAGAAAATTTGAAAGCAATGGATATTCCGGACCGAGCCAAGTTTGTCTCCTTCGGATGGGGAGACAAGGGGTTTTATTTAAAAACGCCCACTTGGTCGGATCTGAAATTTACCGTGGCTTTTAATGCTCTTTTTTTTGAAAGCGAATCGGCCATGCACATTGACTACTTCTACCACAAATCCAAATCGTGGACCTCGGTAAGCTTATGCGATAGCCAATATCTCGAGCTGATGAACTTTGTTTTCGCATCTTTTGAGAGAGATCAAAGCGGAGACTTGCTGCCCATCCAAGCTCCCGGTTATGGCGACAGCGATACATTTTACGAGGCTAGAGGGAGCTATAATTTGGTCAAAACGTGCAATGAATGGGTGAACATTGGCTTAAAGCGTTCTGAGGTTAAAACTTCCGTTTGGTCTCCATTTGAATTTGGCGTATTGTATCATCTTGAAGGTGAGGAATGATTGATCGAATCTTCTTTGAATCAATGGGGGCAATGTATTTTCCTGTGGTCTGTTTTGGAGCATTTATAAAGGTGATTTTGAAAAACAATTCGTTTTGGGAACCGAAGACCTTGAATTTTTGAAGTTCCTTTTATAAAAAATGAGTGTGGAATAAACTTGCCACGATGGGAAATAAAGGTATCTTCATCTCAAACCTAATAACCTAAATAAACCGGCCAATATCAGCAGGAATACAAGAAGTAGAGGAGACCATTTAATTCACATCAATATTCACTTGCTGACAGGGTTTTCCTGTCGGTTGAGAAGGACATCGCACACATGGATTTATCTATATGTTCCCTTTAGCGAGCAGAATTTTGGATATTTATTTGAATTGAGTTGTCAGGAACAGTGAGAGCGTCAGGTCTGTGTCTTACAAAACGCCATCAATGAGCGCATCAAAAAATAGCAAGATTCAAGATATTCAACCAATCGTAGCCATAGGAGCCTCGGCAGGGGGGCTCAAAGAACTCAAAACCTTCTTTGACGGAACTTCACCTGAGCACAATCTGGTGTACATCGTTATCCTGCACCGAATGCGCGACAGCGATAGCATGCTGGAAGAATTGCTGCGGCCCCATTGCGATTTCCCCGTAGTGCAGGTTGACGGCAAGTCAAAGCTTGAGCCAAACATCGTATTTGTGGTTCCCCCAAATAAAAAAGTCAGTTCAATTGACTCCCACATCCATATGGATAAGCTCGAGCAAGACAATCGGGCACCCATAGATGTGCTCTTCCGTTCTTTGGCCAAGAGCCATGGCAATAAATCCGTGGGTGTAATTCTGTCGGGGACGGGCAGTGACGGCACCTTGGGATTAAAGGCCATCAAAGAAGTGGGTGGACTCACGATCGTGCAGGAACCGACTTCGGCTCAATTTGACGGAATGCCCCAAAGCTGCATCTCTACCGGAGTGGTAGATAAGGTACTCGAGGTAGAAGACATGCCACACTTCATTGCCAAGGCATTCTCTATCAATCCCACCATTGCCGATGAATATGAGAAGGGGAAAAAAGACACCCAAAAAACACTCGATCAAATTTTCAGTTTGATCAAACGAAAAACGGGCAGGGACTTCAAGCGTTACAAAACCACTACAGTATTGCGTCGTCTGGAGAGGCGAATGCAGCTGCATCATATAGATGACCTGAAGGTCTATTTCGAAAAACTCAAAAACGACTCTGATGAGCTCGTAGCCTTGTCGGATGAGTTTCTGATCAATGTAACCAACTTTTTCCGAGACAAACAGGTGTTTGATCGGCTGCAAGAAAAGGTGATTCCCGAATTGGTCAAAAGGAAAGAAAATTCAGAATACATCCGCGTATGGTCGGTAGGCTGTGCCACCGGAGAGGAGGCTTATTCTTTGGCTATGCTGTTTATCGAAGAGATGGAGCGCAGCGGAAAAAATACCGGACTCCAGTTTTTTGCCTCCGACTTGCACCACGGTTCGCTGGATAAAGCTCGTGCGGGATTTTATCCGGGAGATATCGGAGTGGATGTCAGCAAAGCGCGCCTTCGAAGGTTTTTTCATTCGGAGGACGGTGGCTATCGGGTAAAGAAGGAATTGAGAGAGGCGATTGTTTTCACACCGCACAATGTTTTGTCCGATCCGCCATTCTCCCATCTTGACATGGTGGTATGTCGCAACCTGCTCATTTACTTGAAAAAAGAGACCCAAAAAGACGTCTTTGATCTTTTCCACTATAGTTTGCAAAAAGACGGGTATCTGCTTTTGGGAACCTCAGAGCACCTGGACAACACAGAGCTGTTTAATATAGTGGATAAGGAGACTGCCCTTTACAAAAAACGCGATGTACAGGGTCCTGAGCCCAAGCTGCCGGTCTTTCCCAATACACAGTTTAGCATGGAAAAGCGAAAACTGAAAACCTCGCCTTCAGAATTCCGGAACAAAGGGTGGCTGCACTTCAAACTGGTAGAAGAGATAGCGCCACCCAGCATATTGCTCGATTCAGAAAATGCGGTGGTTCATCTGTCGGCAACGGCAGGCAAATTCCTTGGCATAGCGGGAGGAGAACTCAGCCGCGATATTTTTGATCTCTTACGTCCCGAATTGCTGGCGGAGGTGAAGAGTCTGATCTATTCTACCCGAAACAGAGACGGAAATTTTAAATCGCGACCGATAAAACTCCAAGGAAAGGATCATACCACCGAGATACTCGTCACCTCCCGAAATACCCATTTCCAAAACGAGCCGATGCTGCTGCTCTTTTTTGAAGAGTTCGAAACGGCTGAAATTAAGTCAACCTCATCCGGCGAAGAAGATGGAAACGAGCAGAGTGCTCTAAGAATTTTGAAAAAGGAACTGGCGGAGAAACAACGTCAGTTGCGCACGGCCATAGACGAGCACGATTCGGGCAGGGAAGAGATGAAGGCCTCCAATGAGGAGCTTCAATCTACCAACGAGGAGTTGCGCTCTACCATGGAGGAGCTGGAAACCAGCAAAGAAGAACTCCAGTCCATGAATGAGGAGCTCATCACCCTGAACCAAGAAAACAAACACAAAGTGGAGGAGCTGAGGCAGCTCAGCGATGATCTGCAAAACCTTCTGGCGGCGACCGATATTGCCACACTCTTTCTCGACAGAGAGTTCAGAATACTTCGGTTTACCCCTAAATTGAATGAACTCTTTAATGTGCGCCCGGCTGACCGCGGGCGAAAGATTTCAGACCAGACGCACCTCTTGGGTTACGATGAACTGGTAGAGGACTGTGAGAATGTAATCGAAACGCTCCGGCCGCTGGAAAGAGAAGTGCAAGACAAGCAAGGCCGCAACTTCCTTACCCGCATTCTTCCCTACCGTAGCTCCGACGACCGCATTGACGGCGTGGTGATCACTTTCGTGAATATCTCCGAACTGAAAAAGGCGGAGAAAGACCTGAGGATTAGCGAGCAGAAGTTTCGTGCCCTCATCACAGCCTCTGCTTCCCTCATTTGGAATACCGATGCAGAAGGAATGATGACCAAAGACAACGGTGCGTTTATGGAGTATACGGGCTTTACCTACAATCAGGTGAAGGGTCGCAATTGGCTCAACGCTATTAAAGAAGAAGACCGTGAGGGATTGCGTGAGAAATGGGATGAAGCCGTCGAGAAAAAATCTGATCTCTCGACCGAGGTACGGATATACAATGATGAGGCAAAAGCCTATTGCTGGCATTACCTCAGCGCTGTCTCCCTTTCGGGAAAATCAGATGGTCAAGTGGGGTACGTAGGAATGTGTATTGATATTGACGACCGCAAAAAGTCTGAGGAAGAACTGAAGAAAGCCAAAGACAGGGCCGAAATTGCTGCACAAGCACGAGAAGATTTCCTGGCGCATATGAGCCACGAGATTCGTACACCGCTCAATTCCATCATCGGCTTGTCGCATTTGATTGAGGAGGCAGGTTTGCCGGAGGAGCAAATGGAGATGATTCAAACGCTCAAGCTATCGAGCGAACACCTCAAAAAACTCATTACTGATATTTTGGATTTGAGCAAACTTCGGGCGGGAAAAGTATTGGTTATTGCCGAAAGGGTAGACCTCAAAAACCTCATTGACGAAGTGGTATCCATACACCGATACAGTGCAGAGGCCAAAGGCATCAGGCTGAAACTCGATTATCCAAAAGAATTGAATACTGTTTATAAGGTTGACAGACTCAAGCTGTCGCAGGTATTGCACAACTTGCTGAGCAACGCCATCAAGTTCACCGACGAGGGAGAGGTAAAGCTTACGCTAAAATTGCTCGAAAAATCTGCCCGTCAACACCTTGTTCATTTTGAAGTGAAAGATACGGGTATTGGAATAGCCAAGGATAAGCTCAAAGCTGTTTTTGAAAATTTCGGTCAAGCCGATTCGTCCACCACACGGTTGTACGGTGGTACCGGCTTAGGGCTAACTCTCTGCAAGCATTATCTGGAGGTAATGGACAGTGAAATAAATTTAAAAAGCATAAAAGGAAATGGCGCAACTTTTAGTTTTGATCTGAACTTGCCCGTAGGCAATAAAAAACCGGTGGAGAAATCAGATGATCGCGGGCTTGATGGCCGCTTGGCCAAAAACCTCAATGTGCTGGTGGTAGATGACTCCGGCATAAATCGAGCGGTGATGAAGGCCTTTTTAAATCGCTTTGACCACATCACTCTGGAAGAAGCTTCGGGGGGACAGGAGGCCATTGACATGGCCAAAAAAAGCGACTTTGACCTCATTTTGATGGATATTCGCATGCCTGAGTTAGATGGTTTCCAAGCTACCACCGAAATAAGGAACCTGGAGAGGTATAAGCGCATTCCTATCGTGGCTGTAACGGCCGATGTATCGCCGAAGGTGCAAGAGCGGGTGAAGGAGGGGCTCTTCAGCGACTTTATGGCGAAGCCGGTAGAGCCCGATGACTTAACGAGAGTCCTCCTAACCTACAGCGCTATTTCTAAAAAAAGATATAATACTGCATCACAAACTGCAAAAACATTTAGTCAATTGCACGACTTTCTCAATGGCGATGAAGAAAAGGCAATCGAAATACTGGAGAGCGCTCGCGAAGCGCTCGATGAAATCAAAGCTGAATTGAGAAAGGTAAGGAACGAAGGAAATGCAAAAGCGTTGGAAGATCTTCGCCACAAGCATAAGTGGATGCTGGAACTACTCGGTTTTGTTGAGCTTATCAGGCACTTGCAGTCCGACACCTTATTTGAGGACTCTCTTTCAGAAAAGAAGAAGAAAGCGGTCGATCAAAAGTCCGAAGGGCTGATCGAGGAGGCCAATAAAAAAATTGTGGACCACCTATTTCCTGAAGGCATTTCAGGAGATCATTCCTGATTGATTTCGGAAAATCGGATGATTGAATGAATGTGACTGTGAGCCACGCTTGGTACACTGCGCATCATGCACGCTTGTATAGAAATTGAACCCTTTTGGCGAAAGCCTTCAGGAGTGTGATGTCCGTCATATTATTCCGAACTTCGCCGCCTTAATTCGTCAATCCCTGAAATGAACTACTTCGTCTATCGATTTGTTTGCGATCCCGTAAAGCCTACCACCGAGATACTGATCTCAAAACTCGCCGAGCTCGATTTTGAGAGTTTCATGGATAACGAAACCGGTACCGATGCCTATGTGCCCGCCGATGTGGAGTCAGAAGAGAAGGTGAAGTCACTCTTGGTAGATCTTGAAGGCACTATTAGCTATCAGCGAGAGGAAATACCCGAACAAAACTGGAACGCCCGATGGGAGGCCGATTACGAACCCGTATGCGTAGACACGACCTTCAGGGTGCGGGCGCCTTTTCACGAAAGTGACCCCGCCTACACTCACGAGATCATCATCCAACCCCAAATGTCTTTCGGAACGGGACACCATGAAACCACCTGGCTCATGCTCAATGAGATGGACGGGTTGAAATTGAAGGGTAAGTCAGTCTTGGATGCAGGAAGCGGTACGGGTGTATTGGCCATAGCTGCGCAAAAATTGGGCGCAGGCCCCACGCTGGCTTACGACATCGAAGAGTGGGCGTACCAAAATACCTTGGAGAACGTGGCGCTGAACCACGCCGATATGGAGGTGCGCAAAGGCGATGCCTCGGTGATAGGGGATACCACCTTTGATATAATCTTTGCCAATATCAATAAGAACGTACTGCTCAGCGATCTCCCGCGTTTTGCGAAAGCACTGAATCGAGGAGGGGCTTTGCTGCTGAGCGGCTTTTTCCAAACCGATGTGGATGATTTGGTGGTTGCCGCCGAGGCGCAGGGCCTGACCAAAGAATCGGTAAAGACTAGAAATGATTGGGCGGTGGTGGTTTTGGTAGCTAGTCGATAGTTGATGTTTTCTTTTGGTGGTGCGAGGGTTAGTGTGCGAGACGCGTATGTGGTATTCAGAAATATATATGTGGTATTCAAAAATATAAGAGACTCATGAAGAAATATAGATTTTGGATTGTATTTTTAATCTGCACGCTTTCGTTTTATCTGGTCAGTGTACTATCGGGATCAGATTGGCAGAGTCTTATTACCGTGATTACCTCTGTGGTTCTCGGGTTCGTGTTGGCAGGGATTTTCCACTATTTTTACGTCCTGAGGGAATGATTCTTACGATTCAGTATTTCCCCGATGCGCTGGGTTGAACTTAGCTACTCACTCCCTGTGGTAACGCTGAAATCGTTTTGTCACGATGATTTCTTGCTACGCGGCAATCATCCCGCCAAAACTTACCTTCTCGGAATATCAGACCCGGGGCTTCACCCCGGGCTGACAGATTACGCCCCATTCGGGGCTTGAGGTCGTTGAGGTGGATCACGCAGAGCGATGGTTCGGACGTTATGAGGTGACCGTTTTGTCACGATGATTTCTTGCTGCGCGGCAATCATCCCGCCAAAACTTGTCTTCTCGGAATGTCAGACCCGGGGCTTCACCCCGGGCTGACAGATTACGCCCCATTCGGGGCTTGAGGTCGTTGAGGTGGATCACGCTTAGCGATGGTTTAGGACATCGATGGTTTTTAACACGCCTGCCTCGTCTTGACTTTATAGCATACTTCTCCTAACAAGACAGTTCGGAGCAGAGGTCAACTCTAAAACCAAATCGACTTTCTAGTTGTCCTCCTCGGTGGAGGAGGTGGGCTTTTTGAGGAACGAAAAAAGGTCGGAGGTGGGTAAAATTCATTAACAACCGTCACTATTTTTCTCTATCCATGGATCTATGACTTTAACCGTTGTACCCATCATATCTCTCTCACGCAAATCTGAAAAGACCAATCGATAATCATTTGTGTTTATCTCGGTGTACTGAAATAACAATTTAGTACAAAAAACACCTTTTCCATGATCAACCAGGATGGAAAAGGTAGAGTCGGTAACTTCTTCAACTTTTACTCTATCAGCGAGTATCATATCTACCTTTACATCATCTTCAACTTCTTTGGAACTATAAGCTGACAAACTCTCCATGGCTAAAATTGATTGTTCAATTTCAGATATCCACTCGATTAAGTGAGAATTCTGTGCGAGGCTAGCCAAATTAATAGAAAGAAAACCAAAACTCAGCAAAAGCAATATTTTCATTTTAGTAAGGTTTTAGCAATTAAAGAGAAAAGTATCAGTTCCCTTGGGTATGCCACCCTGAGACATCAACCCCCAAATCTAATCTATTCTCCACACTCTAATCGAATCCCCCCAAATTCCACCACCCCACGTGTAAAACTATTCTCGTGCATACTACAATGCCGTTTGAGCAGTTTACCTTTGAGGTGGCCTATACCTTTTCGGGGCAAATCCCGTAAAGGTAGCTGCCTGATATTAGCGTACTGATTATGATAAATCCCTGCATCCCCTTGAAGCGCATCTGCTTATCGGTTTTATTCATCGCCTTCAGCCATACGGGCTTTTCGCAAATACGCGAGTTCACCCGCGAGAAGCAGGCCTTTTACGAAGAGCTGACCGACATTATGGAAGAGGCCGATAAGAAGGAGGCGAAACCGCTGATGGAAGAAACGTTTGGCCCCTTTTGGCTCAATGCCGATCTCTACGATGATGAACAGAAGGAAAAAATCTACGACGTGGCTGACCTGATGCTCAAGAAGCGGCTGCGGCCTTTTCCCTTTTTCAAGTCCTTTATCGTCACCATCATGTCCTTCCCCGGATCGCCGCAAGAGGGCGAGGGATTTGACACGTGGGTGGAAATCACCAAGTCGCTGGAAAACGGAAGCAAGAAAAAGCTCGAGGAGTTTATCACCATGACTGAAGGACTTTTCAGAGATTATACCTTCTACGAGTCGCCCTCTACCATTTGGAAAGGAACGAATGCGGCCTGGGAATTTCAAATGGAAGGCAAAGAGTACCGCATCGTTTTTCCCGCTACCGATTTGATTTGCCTTTCAAAAGGCGATAGTTCGGTGATCTACGCCACCAAAGGAGAATTTGATCAAGAAAAGGAAAAATGGTATGGGGAAGAGGGGAAGATAACCTGGGAGCGCGCCGCTCTCGATCCAAATGAAACCTACGCCGTCATTCAACAACCCTATGAGTTGAATACACGCTCGGCTTTTTTCAAGATTGACTCCGTTCTCTTTTTCAACAGCTTTTTCCAAAAACCACTACTCGGCACGGTTGAGGACAAGATTCTCGCCAACGTTACGGCCGACAAGGCTACCTTTCCGCAGTTTTCATCTTACGACAAAAGATTGTCGATCAACGATATTGTAGACAAGGTAGACTACAACGGTGGTTTCAGGATGGAAGGCGCCAATTTGCAAGGCTTCGGTTCCAAGATGGAGCCTGCCACCCTTACCTTCAAACGCGACAACTTGCCGCAGGTAGTTACCTATTCTCAATTTTATACCATCAAGCCCGATGCAGTTTCGTCCCAAGATGCAAAAGTTATCATCCTGTTAAACAATGACTCCATCGTGCATCCAAGCTTAAACCTGCGGTTTAAAAACGAAACTCGTTTGCTTACGCTCATTCGCAGTAATGAGGGTTTGAGTAAATCGCCCTATTATGATACGTACCACGATTTGGAGCTGTATTTTGAA
>DATFKV010000550.1:0-3247 GCA_035268465.1 Cryomorphaceae bacterium
TTCAGGGAAATCAGAATGTGACTGACTATCTAAAGGAAAATAATCGACTGGATCGATTTCAACTGCTACCCGGAGTTCGCTATTACGGTAGCTACATCAGTTATTTGCGTTCCCTTACGCGGAAAGTTACTTCTAACAAGATTACCAATCGTGGCGGGATATTCATTGACTACTATCCCGGAGATGAGCTGCTGAAAAAATTTACTGACAGCCGCTACAATATGATCGAAAATCGAGAAAAACTGGAAGCTAAAAAATCCTCTGGTGTTCCCCTTACCTACATGGAAGTCCAAATGTATGACCAGCTTCAAATCAACTCCGATTTTGCAGAGAATAAAGAAAGAATCCAAAAGTTTGAATCCATGGCTAAGAACCATCCGAACCGTGATTTCATAATGGTTTTTACACCTCATCACCCCAGTGAATTAGCGGGGGTAAGAAATTTGGAGAAAGTCGACTCCCTATTCAACCATTGGAATACTGACATTCCAAACATCCACGCCTTCGATTACTCGACATTTCCACTACCCGATAGCTGCTTCAAGAATTCAAGTCACATCAATCTGGAGGGAGCCAGAAGATTCTGTGCCGTTCTGAATGACGACATAGATTCCTTACTCAACTCAAATTAGATCGGAAATAAGGATCTAATTCAAGAAAGGACAATCTAGTTTTTTTTCCTCAACTCAGAAATGGCAATACCCAGAAACGGGAGGTCATCCCAAAGGTATCTTTTGGCCAATCGGCGCGGTTCGGTTATGATTCTGTGAACGAATTCTATTCCGGCCTTTTGATAAAACATGGGTGCTCGTTTCTTGGTACCCCAATAAAATTCAAATGAGGCCCCCAATAAAAAAGTCTTCGGGAGCTTCTTATTTTGAACTTTCAGGCGATTGAAAATCTCTAGTGCTATGTTCTCTTGTTTCGGGAACCCGAGTCCCACAAATACATACTCGGGTGGATCTTCAGCAAAGAAAGACATGACTTTGGTCATCACCTCCTCAAACTCTTCCTTATTTTGCAATTTAAAAAAGGGAGGCGCATAATAAAACGTATTCGGCCGCTCATCTATAAAGCGCTCACCGAGATCTTCTCGAGGCAGCACGAAAAGGACTCTTTTACTGTCATCTTCCTTCAAAATTTTCCACATCACCGGGAAAAAATCACTCCCCGTTAAGCGAGCTTCCAGTCCCTTCTCTTTTCCAAACTTGATGCGGCTCAGTGCAATCACGGGCTGGCCGTCAGGCAGTATCCATCTGGCCTTTTTAAGCTTCTCTCTTAATTCGTGGTTTTCCTTGCGATCAAGCCGTACTATCTGATCCACATTGGGTGTAACCATCAAAGGAATAATACCCTCCTCAGTTATCTCATCGCGATGGACAAAATCAGCTATGACCTTTACATCCTTGGCGGAGTAGAAGTCAAATCCGAGCATGTGTACTCTTTTTATCATTGAAAAAGTCTTCTTTTCAGTGTGTCTCCGATACTCCTCATTCTATTTAAGTTGATGAGCAGAGCCAACATCATTTTAAATGGGAAAATGCCATATTTCCAAGCCAGTTCTATCGGGTTGACGTCAACCTCAATAGGCGTGTAGCCATATTCGTTCATGAGCCTCGAGCAGGTCTTTTGACAAATTTGTATTTCCGTTTTTGTCAATCCTTTTTCCAACCAACCTTTGGCCCTCGTTTTCCGAATGCCGAGCTCCGACTTCTTATCGGCCTCGCTAGATGACCCTGCATGGGGCACCCGGAGCATTTCAGGCTCAAAGGGAAAATCGGCAAAATGACAGATTAACTTTACCGTTTCCTCGGGTTTTTGAAGGATATCTTCAAACCGCACGGTCATAACCCTTGGTTCGTTTGCGAAAGGTTTTGCCGCCGAGATAGCCGCATTCCAAAGCTTGCTAACCGCCAGCGGATGGTAGTTTATTTGCAATCTCAGCGTTTCCTTTTTGGTCATAAAGTCAGCACCCAGAGCTCTTCGCTTCCACTTGCGCTTTTGAGAAAGCATCACCGCACGCGGATCTCG
This sequence comes from Cryomorphaceae bacterium, assembly GCA_035268465.1. Classification (GTDB taxonomy): domain Bacteria; phylum Bacteroidota; class Bacteroidia; order Flavobacteriales_D; family Cryomorphaceae; genus JAKVAV01. Next base: position 2,032 of record DATFKV010000550.1, read on the forward strand.
CACCATATTGATGATCCTAGCCTGCGGGAATTTCTCCAAAATCTCCTTTAGATAAAAGACATTTTGCGGAGTCTTCTCACAGGGAATCGACTTTCCATTTACCTCAGTTTCGTATTTCAAAAAAGAAGAATAGACCGCTAGTCGCGTTGGATTTTCTCCCAGCTGAGCCACCAATTGATCGATCTCAGGCTTGTATTCGGCTACGTGTTTCTCTACCGGCGCAAAAAATCCCGCACGCTGACCGGTAAACAGCTTAGCATACAGATCGAAAGCCACCTTTGAATTGATTGGTACTCCGTCATCGTTGGGAGTCCACATTTTTTCAAAGAAGTGAGGCTCATTAATGGAATGAACCATGCTGTGGTTATTCATGATGCGCATCATCATGGTGGTTCCGCTGCGTGAATTTCCAACAATGAAAACCACTGGTTCGTCGCTATTTAATTCAATATCATTCATTCAGTTGACCAAATTCCGGCCATTTCAGTGTGATGTCTTTTTCTAAAAGTCGGGAAAGTTTATTCACCTCTTCTTGGTAATATTCTCGAAGCCAATTGGCATCAGCTTCCTGAAGCTTTGGCATATTCTTGTCCGAATACAAGGCTCCGGCCAATTTTTTTCTCAAGGGCTTTGGCGTCAACTTTTTTGCCGAACTCAAAATGCCGGATTTCACTAAAAATCGATTTAATCCGGCGTTTCTGGGCAGCGCTGAAGCGTTGCTCTTTTCAGAGAAATCAAATTTAAATGTCTCGTCAATTTCCAAAAACCGACTAAGGACTGCCAGAACTCCTTCGGGATTTTTCTTGTAATCTTCGAAAAAGATGGGAAGCACTCGCTCTTTTCCGAATAGATCGAAATACCTTTTGAGCTGATCAGAATATTTTCCCAATTCGAGGTACTGGTGATTCACGCCCCAACCCTTGGGGTTTCGTTCAGCGTCATGCTTGAGCTCTTTGATAAAATTGTCGGCGTCGCTCTTCGCTTCACGCAAATTCATCAAAAACTGAGACCATGCTCTTCTTATCGGATTTCTTAGGACAACCAATATTTTAGCCTCCGGATTGAAATCATATATCGCTTTGGCAGAGCCGGGACATATCATGTAAGAATTGCTGATTTCACCGATGGCCTTCTCGTTCGCCACTTTTGAGAAAAGAGCTTCGTAGTGCTTATCCTCATTTACATGAGCTATATGCACCGTCTCTTTCATTCCGCT
>DATFKV010000551.1:0-16920 GCA_035268465.1 Cryomorphaceae bacterium
GAGCGTCGTGCTTCCCGGTAGTTCAAACAAACCGATTCGGTCATTGTAACGCATCAGAAAAAGGCTCACGTCCAAACTCAGCCAATCCCCGACTTTTCCGCGAATCCCGATGTCGGCGTTGTATCCATTCTCATCGGTGATCAGGCTGTCCAATTGGAAATTCGGATTGACTACCCTCAAATCGCTGAAGGTGATCGAGCGAAAATTCTGGGAGATATTTCCATAGAGATTCAAGTTCTCTTTAAGGTCGTAGCTTACGCCAATACCGAATAGGGGAAAGGTGCGAGAGGTTGATGACTCGTCGTTGTTCTCGAGAGAGGAGATCAGGTTCCCGGCAAAATCGAATCGGTTCAATTTCCACGTTCCATCGGAGTCCGTTCTTATGTGCTCCACTCTCACGCCCGTGGTTACGCTGAGCTTTGAGGTGATGTGCAAGAGGTTTTCTACGAAGAACGCGTAGTTCCGACTGGGGAATTCGTAGTCAAACTCCTCGGGGTCATTCGGGTTCAAAAAGTCGAAATCAGGCGTGTCGGCGCTGTTGGCGTCTCCTTGCATTCTGTCCGTGAGTCCGTTGTAGTAGCGTGCCCCCACGACCACCGCCGAATGCTTGGTGCCAATCTTATAGCGGTGCAGGAGTCTGGCCTCTGATCCGAAATTTCGGAACGCATCCCGAATTAAGGTACGGTTCTCATTCGGATTATCGGGCACTCCGATTTGAACCAGATTGCCCAGAGCGTTTCGGGAAGAGATCAGCCCGAAGGTGCGGATGTTCAGCTGGGTCATGCTCGAAAATTGGTAATCAATGGTTTGAGCGAACAAATTCCAATTGACCTTAAACCAATTTCGATCTCGATTGGCTTGCTCGAGGTTCCCCGAGAAGAATTGCTCATCGGTCAAGCCTCCCGGCTGCTGTGCTTGATACACCATGTAGGTGTATTCGAAGCCCACTTTCAAGCGCTGATTCACTTGGTAGCCCAATCGGGCGAAGTTGGTGTGCGCTTCAAATCCCGAACTTTCTCGCCATCCGTCACCGCGGCGGTATTGGTAATAGCCGTAGTAATCCAATTTTCCTTTGGTTCCACCAGCGCTGATAAAGGAATTCCAAAGCCCGAAAGATCCGACGGCTTGATCCACCTTTAGCTCAAACGGCTTCTTGGGCGCATCTTTCAGTTTGAAGTTGAGCATACCCCCGAACTGAGTTCCGTATTGAAGTGAGGCAGCTCCACGTACGATTTCAATTCGATCAACCGCCTGGAGGGCGGGCATGTAATAACTCTCGGGATAGCCCAAGGCATCGGCGCTCATGTCGTAGCCGTTTTGGCGGGTATTGAAGTTGGCGGTGCGGCTAGGTCCTAAGCCTCTGGCGGCAATATCCAATTGCAGGCCCGCAAAATCACTCTCCCAGATATTTAAACCGGGCACTTTGGCAAATATTTGTCGGGCGGTGTTGGCCACACGGTTGGCAGCGAAATCATCCAGAATGATCACCTCGTTTTTTTTGGCTTCGTAGATTCCCATTCCGTCAATGGACCGCATCCGTGTTATTCCGTAGGAGGGATCTCTTCCCGATTCAATCTCCACTTCAGACAATTCGGTCGATAGTGGTTCCAAGTAGAGGTTGACCACCGTATCATTTTTGACATCGATTTCGATTGCCTGAGATTTCATTCCCAAACTGAAGGCTTCCAAGGTATGTTCGCCAAGGGGCAGGTTAAGCGAGTATCGCCCTTTGCGGTCTACAGCCGTTTGGAGGTTAAGCACCCGAACGAAGACCATGGCCTCTTCGATGGCTTTTTTCGACTTGGCGTCGAAGAGGGTGCCCCTTACCTCGGCGGTTTGCCCGAAAATTAAATTAGACATTAAAATACCAACGAGTAAAATTCGGAATCCAATCACTTTACTTCCTCGTCTTTATGCGGTAGTATCCAGTCTTTGCTTGCCCATCCATCCTTTTTGGTGGTCAGATCCACGTTGGGGTCGATCAGCAGCTGAGCGGGTCGTGCATTGAGCGTGACCCAAACTTCGGCTCTCACTTTGGGGTCTTTCATTCCTTGTTCGGCGTAATGGCTTTTCAGCAAATGTGCATACTGTAGTATAAGGTCAGGCTGCATCGCCATTTGCTTCTCTTGGTGTGCGTTTAAAAATTGGTGATTGACCACCGAACCTTCTCGCCCGGTTTCTCCATCCTTCACATAAAAAGTTGCCGTACCCGCTTTTTCCATCAGCATTACCCGCCATGAAAAGCGGTAGCCTTCTTCGGTCCAAAACAGATTTCCGGGATAGACCAAATACCGCCACGGGAAAATAAGTTGGAATGCAAAGAACAGCAAAAGAAATGGGAGGAGTAGCCTTTGACCCTTGTGTCTCCTCGGTAATTTTTCAAAGTTTGAAGAATCGGAGTTCTTGATTCCAAATAAACGCGACAACCGCTCAATAATGTGCTCGTGCAAAGCATCGGAAAAGAAAATAGTGACCGCGAAAATCATCACAATCGGAAAGACGCCGATTTGGAAGAGAATGCCCGTTAAAGTGTGAAAAACAACCACGGCGATGTAGGCCAACCATCTCGTTTTTCTAAAAAAGAGACCTAGGATAATGAAGGTGTCAAACAGCATTCCGATCCAGCTAAACAGGTAGGCGGTGAAGGTGTATTTAAAAATACCGCCGATAATGGGAATGCTCGTTTTGGCGGGCAGCCAGATGGCGAGCGGTAAAGCTTCAAAGAGCCAGTCGGTATTTATTTTTGCCAGACCGGCATAAATGTAAACGATGGCTATTTGCACCTTGAAAATGAGGATAGTCCACCTTTGTGCTGTTTTGCGTTTTATCTCGGGATTGCGTTTCGCGTCCATGGAGAAGTAGCGGTTGGCGGGAACCAAAATCATCAGGAATGAGACGATGCTGACGAAATAGTAGTGATTGAGGTAGTAGGTAATGTCAATGAGCTCGACGTAGGTAAAGCAAAGAAAAAACAGGATGGTAAAGAAGCGGTAAAACCAGCCGAGCATAATCCCGACGCAAGCTATGGCCATGGCTCCGAATACCGCGTACATGCCTTTTCCCGGAAGGGGCTCTATCCAGTCAAATCCGTAATAGCTGAAATGAAGTACGGGGTCGATCAGCTGCGTGTCGACCCAACCCATCGCGACGTATCGAACCGTGCTGAAAAGCATGATTAGCCCGAAAGCCATACGGAATGAAACCAAAGGAGCAATCGAAACCGATTGCTCCAGATAAGCGGAAAGCTTAGAATATGGGTTTTTATTTTTGGTCAAGCCAATGAATTAGTCGCCGTCTCCCGAATTGAACGTAATACTTATCCCGAGCAGCGAACTCATCGAGCTTTTAAAATTCGACGTATTGGCTTGGAGTTCATCTCTCAGCATTTCTACTTCGGGGCTGTTTACATTTTCCGAAAGGGGGCCTTCAGGCAAATTTAGGATAGCCTCGTCAATATCGATAATGGCAGCCTTGGTGGTCTCGATCAATGCGGGGCCTCCCATTACGTTTTCCAAGTATTCCTCAAATCCAATGATGTCCATCCCGCTCGGCGACCGACCGAACCAAATGTCTTTTGAGTTTTCAAAATGCTCCTTTATCAATTCTGCAGATATTCCACTGTAGTAGGCTTCTACCAGACTTCCGTCCGCAGTGGGTTGCCCTGCCGTAAGTCCGGCGGGAAGTTCCACTTTGAAGTTTTTTAGGTTTTCGTAGTCTTTCACAAATGCATTGTAGAAGAGCGAAATAGAACTACCCGCTGAAGTGCCGTCGTTGCTGATGAACTCTTGGAGATAGCCACCATTCCATTCAGCTACTATGCTATCAAAAGAAGTTTTGAGCTCATTTACGATCAGCAGCAAATAGTCTTTTCGGTTTTGGTCAAAACTTGCCACGATCTCGGCATCGGTTAAATCGTTTCTGTAAATGAGGTATTCAACGGTGAAAAAACCTCTGATATCGCGATTGAAACTGTTCGGAAGATCGAAATTAGGGTTGAGGATGTTCGCTTCAACTTGACTGGCATTAACAGGGAAAACGCCCAAAACAGTGGCGTAAGGGCCTAAGAGCAATTCTCCCGGACCGAATCCGAAAGCAGAACAGTGTTGGTGGTCTCTGACCGCTTTCACCCATTCACTGCGGAGGGTAGCCAGATTTTGCTCGTCGGTGTTTTCTATGAAATCGTTCGTAGCTTCAGAAAGTGAATTGACACTTGCCTGTAAGGACTCAAAATTGGGAACAATTAAGTCGGTCCCAACGCTCTCCAGCATGGCAGTTCGATTAAAATCAGAACCGGGAATGTTGTCATCATTATCGTCATCATCACAAGAAACAAGGGCCAATGCGCAAATTGCTGCGATCATCGCCATTTTGAAAGACCTAAGGAAATTCAGTTTCATCTCCATCTTAAAGTTGTGTTTTAACTCATTTATGAAAACCACCAAAAGCCTTACTGATGCGTAAAGCTTTTGGTGGTAATTATTAAACTACTGTCCAACAGGATTAATTGTTTACAAAGAAGCCTTGAACTTCCTCATCACTGAAACCATAGATCGCTTGGATATCGTCGATGATTTCGTCAAAATTTGAAAGCAATGAAGCTTCGATCAAGAAACGGTAGGTTTCGGGTTCCTCGTCAACGGGTGCCAAAAGCTTGGCTAGTATTTGATCGATTTCTGCATCGGTGATGAACTTGTTTTCGAGTCCTCTGAATCCATGTGCGAAACCAACTCCTTCCGCGTAAGCGTGCAGTGCAGATCCCAATTCGCTTCTTCTTTCTTCTTCGTCTGTAATTACCAAAGCTTCTTGGATTCCGATTTTTGCTGCATTGCAGTAGTAGATCACCGTGGCAAAGTTTGATCTTTCCCAGTTGAGAAGGTATGCCTCAAGAGCTTCGTCACGCACGGCATTGTATGCGCTTCCTCCTTCGATGGCGGCTTTTGCCGTGATCAGATTATCACGAATGTCGTAGAAGTAGCCTGTGTTGGTTACTTGGTTCGAACGTCGTTTGGAATACTTCGCAGCGGCTTCAGCAGTTTCAGGATTGAAGTTTGGGTCAGTCCCGTGAATTTCTACAAGCCTATCGATATCCCCGGCAGTCAGGTCGCCGGCATCAATCACGGCAGTGGCATGGTTGTAACAAGCTGCTCCAAAAGAACCTTTCTCGAGCATTTGCTCCAGTTCCAATCCGTATTCATCCAAAAGTCGGCTTCCGAGTAATCCACCTTCTTCCGATGGGTCAGGACCGGTCATATCCGGAATCACGAATTCTGTAGGAGAGTTGGCAGCAGCAACAAGCTCTTCTTTCCATACTTCAACCAAAATTCGATAATTGGGAAATGTAACGGATGAGAGAGTAGCGGGATAATCAATCGGATCGATAGTCATTCCGGTTTGAGCATTGGCCTCCGCATTTCCTGCAGCCGTGGCGAATGCAGAAAGCTCTTCTATTACGACAGCTTCCGTAGATGTATTGGCGTCATAGTCAGGTGCTAGGTACTCCGAAGGAACCGTCAACTGAGGTGTTGGATTGTTGTTGTCATCATCATCGTCGTCGTCGCAAGATGTGAATGCCAATCCGCAAAAAAGTACAATAGGTAATAGTCGCTTAATCATTGCTTATTTTTATTTAAACTGAATCTTAATAACGGGGCAAAAGTAGAAGCAGTGCATAGTTTGGACAATACCTTTTTCACGGTATTTTGATTTTTGGTTGGTTTGCGTTTTGGTTTTTCGAGGGTGGAATCAGCTGCAAAAGGGAGAGTCGATTGGGCCAAAAAAAAGCAGGCCCCGAATGATCGAGGCCTGTTGAATTTATTATCGCTTTTCAAACCTCGAACGCAGGCATGAGAAGCATACTTCTTAAATCTTGACTTTAGAGTTTCACCACTTTTTTCGTGTAAGTGCTGTTCTCCCCTTGAATGCGGAGGGTGTAAACTCCATTTGATAATCCCGATAAGTCAATTTCTCCGCTGGTATTGTTGACTTGGTAAGAGTCTACTAAGTTTCCTCCCATATCAATGACATGAATCGTGGAATTCTTTTCATGGGTTCGGAAGTACAGCAAATCCTTGGTTGGATTTGGAAATACTCTCGGCTCTTCGCGTTCCTCATTGTCAGCTGAAAGAGCTGCCGGATCGACTCTGAAGACATTTTCCGTATTGTAATCCACTCCCCAAATTTTTCCGTCGGGGCCGATTTTTATTCCTTGTAAACTGGAAAAACCTGTTTCTATGCGGTCCAGTTCCAAGGCGGGCATCACGCTGATGTCGTAAATGATGATGTCACCGGAACTGTGCTCGGAAACGATCATGCGGTCTTCGATCACGTCAATTCCCGCAGGCTCAATCAAATCCGAAACGACGGTTTCTTGTACGTAATTTGTCACCATTTCATACTGCATGTATCCCTCATAGTCGGGGTAATCCGGTGTTCCTCCAATGTCTCCCGTGTTAATGTCGATTCGTATCACACGGTTGTTTCCGTGATCCACCACATAGAGCCATTGCTTCTCATCGTCGAGAACTAAGTGACTAACGATTAGGTCATCGCTATCTTTTAACACTTCGTCATCGGCATATCGCAAGATGCGTGCATCTGCGTGAAAGTCATTTCCGGGGCCGTGATCATCCACAAAGTCGTTTCGCACGATGTCGTTGCTGTAACCATCAAATACCCAAAAGGCATTTCCGGTTTCATACGCTATTCCTTGGCAATAAGGTGAGGCATGCGTCATATCGAGGTGGCTTCCATTTCCGCCCGAAGGTTCTGCGTAAATGTCCATATCGCTCGACCACAGAGCGGGTCCCGTAAAAGCATCACCACCATTGTGGTTGGCATCGTATACACCGGGTGAGTTCGCGAAATTGGTGTTTTCACTAAAAGCGATTCCCGTAGGTAGTGACATAAAATGCCAAGCATTTCCGTCCCGTTTCCAAAGTTCAGTTTGATCCGATTCGCCGGCGTTATAAATGGTCACGGTACTCCCGCCTGTCGCTTCGGTATCTTTATTAATCACCCACAATTCATTCTTGCTCAAAACGGGGTGAAAGTCCAAATCAGTTGGATTATTGATTTGTTCGCCGGAGCCGGCGATTTCTGTAATCTCCGTTAGTGAGTTTACGTAGTCATCTATAATATTGGGGATTCCATCTCCTGCTTCTACGGTTACAAAAAGGGTGTCATTTTCGGGAACCTCGTCCTCATTGCCGTTTAGGTCACTCACCCAAATAGCCAACTCGTAGGTCCCAAAATCGGAAATGGTCCACTCCGTTTCGTGCTCAATGGAAACCGATTCGTAATTAGGGATCTCTGTGTCGGTCACTGCCATGGTGACAGCAGGGCCGCCATCAACGCTGTAATTAAAAGTGTAAGAGGTGATATCTTCAGTCCCGTAATTGAAAATGTCAGCATCAATCGTAAATGATCCAATGGCGACATAGGAATATAAATTCGACCCGAATACGGATAAGTCATAGTCGGCAGGTTCTGAAGCCGTGAAGGTATAGGTGCCGCCGAGGCCCATTCCCATTAAGGTTTCGGTCAAAAACCCATTGACGATCACGTCGAACGTAAAACCTCCGTCTCCCCAGTCATCGGCAAAGAAGATGTCGTATTGCTCACCTTCGTTCAGGCACCAAGGCCCTTCGGTGATGGATACATTATTCCCGTATCCTCCCGGTGCTTGGTTCTGATCACCTGCACCGTTGCAACCTACGAGGGTATTACCTCCGACAAAAATGGGGTCCTCATTGCAATCGTTTCCGGAAGGCAGCAACTGCCAGTAGCCTTCGTATCCATAATTATCAGTGTTTACGACAATCTCAACTTCCACTTCTCCTGCAGCGCATTGGCTAAACGAGTGATGGTAGGCAAAAAGAATTGAAATTGATAGGAGTAAAAATTTTTTCATGGTTTACAATTTATTGGTTTTCAATGATGATAGGTGCTCTATTTTTTTTGAAAAGGTCGTTCTGCAGATGTTTTCAACGGCCGCAAAATACGAAATGATGTGAGTGCTCGATTTATAAATAGGGTTGGCTTGGGATTAAATTAGTATTCCTATGATATACTTAAGAGCTCTTTCCTTGCAAGGCAGTGCCGCTGATGGTTGACATTTTGTGCCCGATCATTTTCGTGTTGTAAATAAAATTAACTAGAAAACGACTCCTGTTTCTTTTTTTCGGAAAAGAAGAAAATGAAGGAACTGCCGCGATAAAGCAGGGTGATACATTTTCACTGAGGTTATCATCACCATAAAAACTTGAGAAACAGACCTACAGCCAGCCATAGGTAGCAGGCAAATGCCAGCCACTTCAGGACGCTTTCTAAAATTGGACTCTTAGGAGCCATTTCTTTGTGGTAAGTCACTTCTTTATCTTGGAAGAAGCCGAAGTAGACAAGCACTCCTGAGGTAATCAGAAAGCCCAAATTCATAAAGAAAGTGTAGTCAATTTTGAAGTGTTCCTGATCGGTAATGCTCTTTTCAGATCCTTGTGGCAAAAGACCGAACAAGTCAAATCCATAATGAAGCAATAGTGAAGCGCCGATCAGCGAAGTGAAGAGCAAGAACAAAATGAACAGCGACATCTTCCATCCGTAATATTTTGCATTGATGCGTAGAACGGGAAATACTACGAGATCGCTGAAAATAAAGGCCATTACACCCGCAAAACTCACTCCCTTACCATAGAGCAATGCTGCCAGTGGAATATTTCCCATTGAACCTATAAAGGTGAGAAAGGCGGCCACCGGCCCTACAATGACGTGCTCAAGTAAAGTGAGAAAACTGAAGGATGTTTGTCCTGAACCGGTATTGATAAAGAGCGTTTGGAAAAAAGAGTCGGGCACAAAAGCAGAGACCAAACCCGCGATGGTAAAGCCCACTGTAACGTCTTTCCACACCATCTTCCACTCCATGGCATACTGCTTTCCCACTTTGATCCAGCTTACTTTCGATTTTACCTTTTTAGAAAAGGGCTCATCTTCAGAATCATCGTCTTCGTCGGATTGACCCAAATTCTCTCTGGCTTTTTTGATCAATTTTTTCGGGTTGATGACACGAATCAAAATGTAGCTGAAGAGAATCAACAGAAGTCCGCCGATATACTCGCCCACCACAAATTGCCAACCGAGGAAAATCGAAATGATGATACCCAACTCGATCACCAGATTGGTAGAGGACAAGAGGAAAGCGATGGCTGAACTGAAGCTGGCGCCTTTTTTAAAGAGCGATTTGGAAGTGGCCAAAGCCGAAAAGCTGCAAGAGCTGCTCACAAAGCCGAAGAAGGTTCCCAAGAGCATGCTCTTTCCACCGGCATCGCCCATGGTTTTTTGCATCCGTTTTTCGGTAACGAAGATTTGAATCATTGAGCTGATCAAGTAGCCCAGAACAAAAGCCCAAAGCGCCATCCAGAAAAATCCGGCTGTGGTGTAAGCGGCTTCTCCCCATTGGTTTAAAAAGCTTTCCATGGGTTTGGTTATTTGCTGATTATTTCAACCGTCTTCCCGCAATGTGGCATGCGCTCACCGAAGTAGGGATTGTTAATTTCTTTCACGTCGGCTATCCAAAAAGCGCCTTCGTTGTCAAATGCCATCGGGCAAAATTGCTTGTAGATCGTTCCTTCAACAAGCGCTTCGGAAAAGAATGCCTCTGCTTCCTTGCTGAACGAGAAGAAATGTTTTCGCAAGTCTTCAATGTTCTCAGAATCGGCCATATCGGAAGCCATGGTTTTGAGTGTTTCAGATTCGGCAGTAAGCGTTTCTGACAAGTTATTCGCAGCCTCTTTCGCCGCATCGAAGTCAGAATCGAACAACGATTCCTCAATTTGTACATAGTGCCGGAATGCTTTTCCCGTCATGTCATTCTCAAAGGATAAATCGGCAGTCTCGTCATTGATTTCACTTTCGGTCTCCATCTTCTCGGGTGTGGCGTCTTCTGCGTTTTGCGGACCTTCGCCGGAGCAGGCTCCCAGAAAGATAATTCCTATGAATGCAGTGAATTTGGTGATTTTGATAAGTTGAGATTTCATTGTTTTGTGGTTTTTTGATTTATGATTGATTTGATTCTTGCTTCCGCTGTTGGCGGAAAAAATAGTCTTCAGCTACTTCGGCTAGAGTTCCTCTTTTACCGATCCGCAGGTTAGCATTTGATCCCCGAAGTAGGGATTTCGAATTTCCTTGGAAGTGCTCAGCCAGTAGGCTCCTTCGTTGTCCATGGCCATAGGGCAATATTGCCGAAAGGCAGTTACATCCACTTGAAATTTCATGAGGGTATGGTAGAGCTGGTCACTCAAGAGTGGGAAAAGTTTCCTTTGATTTTCCAAGTTTTCTTCGGCCGCTATGGAAGCGGTTTTTTCCTCTAAAATGCGCAGATCCGTCATCCAAGTGCGGTGTGCTTCGCCTTCGATCAAACTCATATCCACCTTTTCCAAAACGTCTTTCAACTGAGTGGCCGCTTCGGCGGAAGCTGCCGCGTCGCTTTCTACCAAGTGGTCTTTGAGCAGAATATATTCGTTAAAAATAGCCTTGACTTGATCGGTAAAAGCAGACGGCACCTCCATCGTTTTTTCCATTTTGTTGACTTCGGAATTGGACTGTCCCGGTTTTCCGGATCGTTCATTCGCAGGACTGCCTCCGTGATTGTGTCCCGTCATTGTTGCGCCTCCCTCGGGCGCCATCATGCTCGGTTTTCCCGCCAGTTGCGCCGCTGCGTCGATGCTAAATGTGCCGCTGACCGCTATTTCTTCCCCGGACTCCAGTCCGCTTTCCACGATGTATGAATCTTCCAGCGACGGTCCCAAGACCACTTCTCGCATTTTAAAGTCAAGGCCCGAATCGGAAATGCTTTTTACGTAGACCACCGATCGTTTTCCCGTCCACATCACCGCCGACTTCGGGATGACCATCTGATTGCTGCCTTCTTTTATTTTTGCCTCAACGGTGGCTGAAGCAAACATTTCCGGCTTGAGTTTCCTATTTGGGTTATTCACCACTACTCTGGCCTTTGCTACCCGCGACTGTGGATTGATCAAGGGATCGATAAAGTCAATTTTCCCGGAGTAGGTTTTCCCCGGAAGGGAGGCTACCGTAAAAGTCACCGAGTCGCCTTCTTCAATCCACGCCAAGTCACTTTCGTAAACATCAAGCATGGCCCACACTTGAGACAGATCGGCAATTTTGTAGAGAGTCTCTCCCTCCTTTACGTAGTCTCCAAGGTTGACGGTCTTATCCATCACAAACCCCGAGTAATCTGAATTCACCGGGAATTCTTCACGTGCCTTTTCCGATTCGAGAATTTCGTCAATCTGCGCCTCGGTCAATTTCCAATTTTTTAATTTTTCGCGAGCAGCACGGTACAATTCAGGTTGACTGTTCTGTATTTTTTGAGCCTGAAATAATTCTTCCTGAGCCGTAACCAGCTTTGGCGAATAGAGATAAGCCACCGGGCTGCCTTTGGTCACATATTCACCGGTGAAGTTGACGGTGAGTCGCTCGATCCTTCCGGGGAAATGGGAAGTTTGGCTGTAAACCAATCGTTCGTCTGCCTGAATTTTTCCGTTCAAGTTCAGGACTTTGATCGGCTTCATCGTGCCTACTTTGGCTGTGCGTACATCGGCCAGTTTCATGGCGGTCGACGACATCGAAACAGCCATCGGATCAGCGTCCTCGTTTTCGCTTTCGGAAAGAGGAATCAAGTCCATGCCGCAGATCGGGCAGTCTCCCGGCTCAGCTTGACGAATCTGAGGATGCATGCTGCAAGTGAAAACTTGATTTTCACTTGCTTGATTTTCTGATGATGAAATGGTTTGATCATTTGATGGCTTGAGAAGCCATCCGACTGCAAATCCGACGATCAGAGTGAGCACAATCAGAAATATTTTGTTTTTGAATAGCTTCTTCATGATGCTTGATTTTTAAGAGAACTAGCGATAATTTTTGAAAGCAATTTTTTAATCGAAAGGATGGTATCCATGAGCTGACCGGGGTCCGGATAAGCTCGGCTCTTTTGGCAGAGCAAAAGCCAATACTCCGTCTCATCAGCCTCCTTGGCGGCTATGACACATTTGGAGATGAAATCTTTTCGGCTATGTGCGTTTTGAGCCTCACGGATATTGGCCCCGACCGAGGTGCCTGATTTCAACAATTGCCTGGCTATTACATATTTCCTTAAGCCTTCCAGCTTCTCAGTGTACTCAATCACCGCAAGAGCAAACTCAAAGCTCAATTCCAATATTTCATTTCTCTTTCCCATTCTTCTTTCAATTATATATCTAACTCCATCCAACCATCAAACCATCACATCATCAAACCATCAAACCATCAAACCATCAAACCATCACATCATCAAACCATCACATCATCAAACCATCAAACCATCCAACCATCCAACCATCCAACCATCCAACCATCAAACCATCACACCATCACATCATCAAACCATCAAACCATCACACCATCAAACCATCACCTTGCCGTGATGTAATTTAATTTCGCTAAAGCGATTTGGTATTCTTTCTGAGCCGTTGCATTCAACTTTTCGTATTTCAGCAATTGTTGCCTCACTCTCAGCAGCTCTTCAAAATCTTCTCCCGAATTTCCATAGTCACTGTAAAGAAGATTTAAAACCTGTTCGGTCTCTGCAATTTGTTCGCGATACAGCTGCATCAATTCCGTTTGTTCTGAAATTTTGAAGGTTGACATTTCGTACTCCGAAGCGAGTCGATTGATCAAATCTTCCTTTTGAAGTGAATAGGCTTCTTTGATCAAATTAGCTTCTTTCTTGGCGGCCTTGTATTTTCCGCGGTAGAGCGGAACGCTCAAGGATACCATTGGCATCAGGGCATCTTTTCCATCGTCGGGCAAATTAATTCCCGGTGCCAAGTCGGTTCTTTTGTCCACCAGCACGTAGTCCAATCCAACTCCGATTTTGGGCAGACCTTGCTTTGCCGCCAGTTCCGACTGCGCTTCTGCGGCATCCATTTTTAATTCAAGCTGTCCGATCAGCGGATGCTTGGAGTAGATGGAGTCTTTTTGGAAATCAATTAATCCCGCTGAAGGGAGAAGGCTGTCTGAGACTGCCACCTCCGTGAATTCGTCGCGGTTCAAGATGCCGTTAAATTTGCTGAGCAAGGGCCGTTTCTTTTCTTTTAGGATTTGCAGATTCGTTTCTGAATCTTTCAGCATCAGGTCTACCCGCAAGACATCGACCATACTGCCTTCTCCGTTTTCAAATTTTGAGGTGGAAATGGTTTTGTACAGCTGTAGTATCTCGATATTTTGCTCCTCCAACTCCATCCATTTCTCCAATTCGAACAGGGGGTAATAGGCTTGGGCAAGGTCATAATAGAGCGCATTTTTTGAATCGAGGAATGACTGGTACTTGGCTTCGGCATTGAGAGCCGCCACATTGCCCCCTGCTTTCAGTGTTCCAAACCAAGGGAACATCTGTGAGAGCGAGATTCTTGCTCTTTGTGGTCCCACTCTGGTCTCAACCGGGGAGATGAAGTAACCAAAAGAGAGTGTGGGGTCGCTGAGGCTATTGGCCTGATCGACTTTGGCCAAGGCCGCTTCAAACATTTTGTACTCCGCCTGAAGGCCCGGATTATTTTCTGCAGCCATGGAAAAGTAGTCTCCAAATTTCTGCGCCTGCGTCACCAAAGATTGCGTCAAGCCAAAAACCGTCAAAACCGCTATGTAGAAATTTCGTTTCATGATTCTTTCTTGAGTTTAATTTCTTCTCGGAGGCTATAGAGTACCGGGACGATGAAGTAAGTGACTGCTGCAAAGAGCATTCCGCCAAAAGCGGGAATGGCCATTGGAACCATGATATCAGCGCCGCGTCCCGTTGAGGTAAGAATGGGTAGTAGTGCTATCACCGTGGTCGCTGACGTCATAACGGCAGGTCTGATCCTGCGCTGCCCCGCTTCTTTTACTGCTTCGCGAATGCCCTCAATGCTCTTTGTTTTGTTTCGGGCAAAACTCTGGTCGAGATAGGTACCCATCAAAACCCCGTCGTCGGTGGCAATTCCGAACAGTGCAATAAAGCCTACCCAAACTGCCACACTGAGATTTATGGTGTGCATTTGAAACAAATCTCTCAGATTGGTATCGAAAATGCTGAAATCAACGAACCAGTTTTGGCCGTAGAGCCATATCAGGATAAAGCCACCCGTAAAGGCCATGGCTATTCCCGTGAAGATCATCAGAGACGTAGTGACCGAGCGGAACTGAAAGTAGAGTATCAGAAAAACGACGACCAAAACGACAGGGACGATGAGCGACAGCCTCTTCTCCGCGCGGACTTGGTTTTCGTAGCTACCCGAAAACTTGTAGCTGATGCCCGATGGAACGTCGAGGTTATTCGATTCAATCTCCGCCTCAATGGCGGCCTTTGCGTCGTTCACTACCTCTACTTCGGCGAAGCCATCGCGCTTGTCGAAAAGGACATAACCTACGAGAAAAGTTTCTTCGCTTTTGATGGCTTGCGGTCCGCGTTCGTATTCAATCTCTACCAGCTGTCCCAGTGGAATT
Organism: Cryomorphaceae bacterium; assembly: GCA_035268465.1. GTDB lineage: Bacteria > Bacteroidota > Bacteroidia > Flavobacteriales_D > Cryomorphaceae > JAKVAV01. The sequence continues at coordinate 14,530 of DATFKV010000551.1, forward strand.
TGAGCACCCGTAGGTGTGGGCACCAAAATTTGGGCGAGTGAGGCCGGATCATCGCGAAGTTCACGCGGGTAGCGCACCCTTACGGGAAAACGCTCCCTGCCTTCAATCGTAGTGGTGATCTTTCTTCCACCGATCGCGGTCTCGATGGTTTGCTGCACGTCCTCCACACTCAATCCATATCGCGCTATTTTTTCGCGGTCGATATTGAGATGCATATAGGGCTTACCGACAATTCGATCCGCAAAAACGGCTTCGGTTTTTACCGATGGCACGTTCTTCAAAATTTCTTCCAGCTTCATCCCGAAATCCTCAATGGTTTGGAGATCGGGTCCGTACACTTTGATGCCCATGGGAGCGCGCATTCCCGTTTGCAGCATCACCAGTCGGGTCTCGATCGGTTGAAGCTTGGGAGCCGAAGTGACGCCCGGTATTTGAGCCACTTTGGTAATGGCTTCCCAAATGTCATCGGCAGATTTGATGTGCGCTCGCCAGTTTCTGAAATAGTTTCCGTTGTCATCTTTCACCAATTGATCGGCGGTAATTCCCTGTTCGAGCGCTGCTTCATTGCTGTAGGAACGGCCGTCAGCAGTTACGAACTTATCTTCATCGTCTAGCTTAAACCGCTGCCGATGACCTTTTTGATTTACCGCATATTCAGGTTTGTAGTTGATGATGTTTTCATACATCGAAATGGGAGCGGGATCGAGCGCCGATTCGGCTCTTCCAAGTTTGCCCACTGTCAGATCTACTTCGGGAATAGCTGTGATCAGCATGTCCAGTTGGCCGAGCACTTCCCGGTTGTAGGCCATTCCTGAATGAGGCATGGAAGTGGGCATATAAAGAAAACTGCCTTCATCCAGTGAGGGCATAAATTCCTCGCCGATTCCGGGGAAGGTGTCTGAGAGCCCCGACCAAATTGCGGTATTTTCTATTTTGACATTGACCTTTTCAAGTCCCGTGGCTACAAATCCAAAAATGGTGTTGAATCCCAGCCAGATATTTAGCCCGAGCAGGATGAGAATGGTCGGGATCAGGAGAAACGGGGCTTTGTGGTTCAGGCACCAAGTAAGAACGGTGCGGTAGTAGTACTGCAAAAGTCCGAATGCGATCAGTACAATGCCTACCAAAAGGGCGACAAATAAAATATTGGTCGGGAGACTTTGACCTGCCCCAAGCGGAATCCAATATTTGGCGAGAAGCCAGACCACACCGATGGATACGATGATCAAAACAGCCTTATCGATCGCCCATTTCTGCCAGCTTTTCAAATCAGATCTTTCTGAGAACTGATTTTTGACGAAAGAGGAGATGGCCAAAAGAATCAGCATGACTCCGGCCCACCACATGGTGTAGAATAGAGCTGTGATGCCCGCGCCGGTGAGGGCTGCAGACAGAAGGATTTGCAATTTCCTTTTTTTGATTTTAAATCCGAAAAACCAGTGAGCGAGGGTGGGGAGAATAAAGAGGGCAACGATCAATGCCGCGATGAGGGCAAACGTTTTGGTGAAGGCCAATGGACCGAAGAGTTTTCCCTCGGCGCCCTGCAAAGTGAATACGGGTATGAAGCTCACAATGGTGGTGGAAACGGCGGTGAGAATGGCGCTCGAAACTTCGGCCGATCCTTTGTAAATGGTGGTGACGAGTTTCTGCTTTGGCGGTGCTTCGTCGATGTGTTTGATGATGTTTTCGGAGAGAATAATTCCGAGGTCGACCATGGTGCCTATGGCAATGGCGATTCCCGAAAGGGCAACGATGTTTGCCACAACGCCAAACATTTTCATGGCAATGAAAACCATCAGCACCGCAATGGGAAGAAGGCCCGCGATGAGGAGGGATGCCCTGAGATTGGCCACCATGACGATAACGACCAAAATGGAAATGAGTATTTCCAGCGAAAGTGCTTCTTCCAGAGTCCCGAGGGTTTCGTAGATCAGCTCTGAACGGTCGTAAAAAGGAACGATGGTCAGTTGGCTGATCCTTCCGTCAGCCAATGTTTTCTTCGGGAGGCCCGATGAGATCTCGTCGATTTTTTCTTTGAGGTTTAAGATGACTTCCATGGGGTTGGCACCGTAGCGCGCTACCACGACTCCGCCCACGACTTCGGCACCGCCCTTGTCCAGTGCTCCTCTTCTGGTGGAAGGACCCAAGCTTACCACTCCGATGTCTCTGATGCGAATGGGAACGTTGGAATTAACATCTACGACGGCTTTTTCAAGGTCTTCGATGCTTTCGATGTAGCCCAGACCGCGGACCAAATATTCCGCTTGGTTGATCTCGATGGTTTTGGCGCCTACGTCTTTGTTTGACTTTTGCACCGCCGTCATGACTTTGTGCAGCGGAATGTCATAAGCTTTGAGTGCGTCGGGATTTACGTCAATCTGATATTCTTGC
>DATFKV010000552.1:0-2542 GCA_035268465.1 Cryomorphaceae bacterium
AACAGAAAAGATCGAAGGATCTTCGTGATGACTTTTTCCTTTGTGGCAGCCGGTTTTAAGGGCTTTTCAACCTTCGAATTGATGAAGAGTTGTAAAATCTTTGACGCTTTTAAGGAGTGAAACCTTCTGACTCTATCCAAAGAACGGAGTTGCCCGAACCGAATTCATTTTCCTCGTAGGCAGGGTTGGAAGGGTCGATCATCCATTCGCCGTCTACTTTATACTTGTAAAGGTACTTGCCGGGCTTGAGATGTATGGGAAAAGTCCAAGCTTCTGTTTGTCTTATCATCCGGTTATTCTCTTCACTCCAGCCGGTAAAAGTTCCCGTTACCAATACTTCTTTGGCTTCCGGAAACTGCTCGAGGGAAAAGGTCCAATTTGGTTCTACTGCCAGATAGCTGTTCATGAACTCGTCGTGTCCGATGGAGTATGGATTATGGGGGTCGGTGATCCATTCTCCGTCTACGATGAATTTGTACTCGTAATTTCCCGGGGACAGAACGTAGGGAAGTTCCCAACCTCCTTCAGTTTTGGTCATCACCAGTTCTGCCGGATTCCAATCGTTGAAAGTACCTGCCAATCTTACTTGATTGGCATAGGTGAAGCCATGCAGGCGAAACATGGTGGTGTCACCGATAGCCATGAAGGAGTTGAAGTTTCCCGCACCGTCAGGTCGTACTACGGGATTATCCGGGTCGGTTACCCATTCACCGTCTACTACAAATTTGTAAGCATGGGTACCCTCTTTCAAATACATTGGCAGTATCCATCCTTTGGAAGTCCTGGACATTTTCAGCCCTTTCTTTCTCCAATCATTGAAACTGCCTGACAGGTAAACCTTTTTTGAGTTCTCGAAATTCTCCAATTCAAATTTGTAGTTGTACTTATAGAAAACACTGTTTTTTCCACCCCAGCCGTCGTCTTCGCTGAGCGCGTTGCCGGGAGCGCCAATCCAATGGCCATCGACAATAAACTTGTAAAGGTATTTTCCAGGGATTAGGTTGAGTTCGATTTCCCAACCGTCTGAGGTTTTTTTCAAAGGAAGTCCCGAGGTGCTCCATCCATTAAACGAGCCTGAGATCAGAACCTCTTCAGCATCGTTGTGTTCGGGTAAAATAAACTTCGTCTTGCCACTGGGATACTGAATGATAACCGACTTGGTCAAACGATTGACTCCGTACGTTACATAGGCCATGTCTACATAACCCGGCCCTCCGTCCAACCCTGAAGCAGGATCATTGGGAGAAAAAATCACATCCTTTTTCCAGTTCATTTGGCCTTTCATTTCGCCGATGTTTTTGGATAATTTGATTTTGTCGCCTTCTATATGAAGAATTGACCAACTCTCACCTTCGTATTCGAAATTGCCACTCGCCGGTGTGCTGAGAATCTGTTCCAGCATCAAAGAGTCCAACCCGAATTGAACACTCACTTCTTTTCGTTTCTCGGCATCCCAGCCCTGATCAAGGTAGAATACCAAGTCGCCATCTTCAAGCACGCAAATCTCTTCTTGGGCTACTACCGTAAGGCTGATTACCATTGCGATCAAAAATGCTATGTATGCCTGCCGCGTTTTCATTCGTTACTAAATTTATCAAATAAGCAGAGCTTGAGTGTTTTTTTCTTGCAATTTATTTTCACAACGCCTTTCGACAAAAAGTCGAAGCCGAGCATTCCGTCTATTTGGGTTCCGTAAACGTCGCTGATGCCATCTAAATTGGTGATAAGTGTCTGCATTCCTAAAATGGTATTGTCCGCCATTTTAAAGTCGTTTAATCTCCCAAATAGAATCTCAACGTTTCCATCACCGGCTCCGCTCAGGCTGCGACGACCTGAAATGGTTATCGTGGAGAGAATGGTCTTATTCACTCTGGAGTTCAGAGCATTTGTTTCCGCCCCGGTGTCAAAGCCAAAACGGAGTTTCTTTCCCGCTATGTAGCAATCTGTGAAAATGGTATTGTCAAAAACCCTGATGGGTTGCAGGATTTCGCAGTCAAATGCAGAAGCGGGCCTGATACAGTTTCCTTCTTCATCGGTTCGATACAATTTGAGAACATTATTTCTCACATCAATTTCCATTTCGAAGCCTTTGAAAAGATTGAGCCCGAGTAGCCCGAGCACTTTTATACCTCTTACATTTTCAATTTCTCCAAGGTTGATCAAGTCTGCGTCCAAGTTGGCGTAGGTGATGTTTTTAAGCTTTAAGCTACTCACCCTCACCAATTCTACTGCGTTTGGATTTCCCGTAATTCCATTGGCAGTTGCGCTTTTTCGTTTCTTGTACTTTCGAAAATACGTTCGGTTCAGAACCAAGTAGGGAGCGCCGGTGTCGAAAATAAAATTTCCGCGCACTGAGTCGACTTGCGCATCTATGATGATCAATCTTCCCGCGCGTTTAAAAGGGATCGTCACCACATCTTCCTCGCAGATCGGAACAGGATCCGTTGCCGACTGATGGTAAATTCCCTCCTTGTGCTCGGAGTCGTTCCATTGACTCAGCATCACAAAAAATAAAAAGAAGGCGAAGGATATCATTTTCATT
>DATFKV010000553.1:0-5182 GCA_035268465.1 Cryomorphaceae bacterium
AGATGATTATTTTGGTTGGAATGTTGCCAATGAAACCGACGGAGGCGTTTTTCAAGGTGGCCACGGGACCAATGTAATGGGAATGATCGGCGCCACAGGAGGAAACAATACCGGTGTGATCGGTGCAAATTGGGATGTGAAAATCATGTCGGTCACCGGTGAAAACCTGGGAGATGAATCATCGGTTATCGCCGCATATACTTATCCTCTCGTCATGCGACAGCGCTATGACCAAACTGCTGGCGATTCCGGAGCATTCGTTGTGGCTACCAATGCCTCTTGGGGAATTGATTTTGGAGACCCAAACGAAGTGCCACTCTGGAGTGCCTTCTACGACACCCTCGGCACATACGGGATTCTTAATTGCGGAGCTACATCAAATCAAAACATCAACATTGATGTGACGGGTGACATCCCCACGGCTGCTCCCAGCGATTACATGCTAAGTGTGACTGCAACCAATAATAATGACATCAGAACTTTTTCAGCATATGGAGCCACAACCGTAGACTTCGGAGCTCCGGGAGAAGATGTTGTGACTACAGCAGGAAACAATGGTTATACCTCTACTTCGGGAACCTCCTTTGCCTCACCCTTGACGGCGGGAGTCATTGCGCTCTTGTATTCAGCACCCTGTGAGAGTTTCGCAGAATTTGTGAGAAATGACCCACAGGCAGGTGCGGATTTGGTTCGTCAAGCGCTTTTTGACGGAGTGGATATTGTGCCCAACTTAGTGGGAGAAACCGTGACGGGCGGAAGAATTAATGCCTTTAACAGTTTGATTGAAATCATGAATGCCTGTCAGGATACGAATATATGCCTGCCGCCCGTAGGTTTCACTTCTCAGTTAGAAACAGATACGGTTTATACCCTCTCTTGGGAGAATCTATCGAATAATCTTGCTACCATCCGCTTCAAAGCGCAGGACAGCGAGGAATGGATCATCTTTGAAAATATTGAAGGGACCTCACTCATTATCGACACACTCAGCATCTGCACGACTTATGACTTTGAAATCGGCACATCTTGCGCTGAAGGAGATGAAGTGGTTTATACGTCATGTCTTTCTATTTCAACTTTGGGCTGTTGCGTGAACCCCGAATCTTTTGAGGCCGAAACAGAATTAGAAACCGAAGCCAATCTGGCTTGGTCTACCGATTTTGGAATTGATTCTTACAACTTATACTTCCGCGAGTCGGGAGCTGATGAGTGGATTCTATTCGGAAACTACACCGATCAAGAAGAAGCAACGGTTGACGGCTTGGTACCATGCACGGAATATGAGTTTCTAGTTTCTCCTGCTTGCCTTGAAGACCAAGAAGCCGGAAACACTAGTGAAATCAGAACTAAAGGTTGTGGAGCGTGCTTAGACAATGATTACTGCCCGAACTTTGGAGAAAACAGCTCGGAAGAATTCATCGATGAAGTGACAATAGGCGAATACACCTTTGAAACGGGAAATAACGGAGGGTACGCTCTCTTTGAGGACTTTGACATTGTTCTGGGTCAGGGCGAGACGTATGAAGCACTGCTTACTCCCGGGTTTGATGGCCAATCGTTTCCGGAATTTTTCAAAATTTGGATTGACTTAAATCAAAATGGAGTTTTCTCAAATAATGAAGTGATGTTGAGCTCGGAAGAGGGATCTGACGAGCCGGTTGCGGGTGACATCACCATTCCCGATGATGCCGAATTGGGTGCGACAAGAATGAGAATTGCCATGAAATACGTAGGAGGGTTTGGCATTCCCGACGATGTTTCCAGCTGCGAGAATTTTCTTTGGGGAGAAACGGAGGACTACTGCATTACCATTGCCGACGTTACTTCGGTAAACGAAAACGACGGCGTAGTTTCTTTTAGAGTATACCCCAATCCGTCAGGTGAGATGTTCTACCTCGATTTCAACTTGACAAGAACATTCAGTGGCGAAAATGTGGTATTCAGAATTTTCGACATCTCGGGGAAGGAAGTGAAATCATTGAGAGTAAAAGAAGGTCTGCAACAGATCTCCGTACCGGAACTTGAAAATGGTATGTACATCTACCGACTTCAAACAGTCGATGGAAAGGATCTTCGCTCCGGAAAATGGGTTAAGACGCTCTAGCGGGCTCTGGCTTTTTTCGGCAATGCATGAATCAACGCTTCAAGGTCAGCCTTGAAGCGTTTTTTTGTGAATCTTTCACCCACATAGACTTGGATTTCTTCTCTGAAATTGGCTAGAAAAGAAGGATCTGTGGCCTTCTCAAACTTGGTAGCGCTATCAGAGTCAGTATAGATTATTCCGTGTTTGCCGTTGTCGAGCAATTCGTCTGACACCAGGGACTTGGGTGCAACGGGCAGTACTCCGGCCATGAGCGCCCGCTTGGCAATACCTGAAAACGGCTCTCTTTCCGGGTCGATAAACAGAGCGTCGAGATGAGCGTACATATCGGCATCGTGGTGATCAAAAGGTGTCGCTTTAATCACATCTTTGAATGCATGCAGCTCAGGAATCTCAGCATAAAAGTCTTCAAGCTTTGACCCTCGAAAATTCAGACATATGTTGACCCCTTTTTTTGACCTGAGCAATTGCAATAACTTCATTCCGGTTCTCTGCACGAGGGCTTTGTCCTTCGGCACACTCCAGCCCATCACTATACTTCCGGAGTCACCAAAAAGAATTGATTTTCTTAAATCTCTTTCATCCTTGTCAAATTGGAATAGCTTTCTGGGAACGGGAAGAGGCAATACGTGCACCTTGTCAAGCGCCAGATTTGTCGCGACTTTTACATTATTTGCCGTCTGATTGATCGGGGTAATCCAGGCATCTATTTGATTGAAACGAAACGTGTGTAGAAAATCCGGTTTCATCTCAGTCAGGTGCCGATCTTGAATAAAGACCAACCTCAACCTCCCTTTCATTAAAAACTTGGTAGTGACCAAAAGATTGGTCGAACGATGATCCCGAAAGATGATGGTTGAAATTCCTTTATCCTTTAAAATCTTGGTGAATTTCAGCGCTGCATTAAAATCATGACGGCCTGCAATTTTTCCGATTTTAACGTATTCTAAGCGAGATTGAGAAGCCAGAGACTTGGCTTTACTTTTATTTTTTCCAAAAAGCAAAATCCTAAATCTTCCACTATTCATAATCTTGGCTGCAATAAGAATCTCTCGCTTAGAAGCATCCAGTTTCTTTCCGTAGATCAGAATTCCAATTTTCTCCTTTTTAATCACTTTATAAAGTTATTGAAACTAATTCTTTGCGGAAGCAGCAGAAAAAAGCCCCACAAAGAATGAGAAGAAAGTCACACCTGCTTGAGTTTCCAATGTGTCTTCAGTCAAAAAAGAAATAAGCGCGACGATAGCGAAAAAGAGAAATAAACGCTCACTTTTCCACCTATCAATCAGAACACCCAGAAAACTCAAAAAATACAAGAGACCGACTATTCCGAAAGTTACCAGGAATGTGATGTATTGATTGTGGGCTCTGTGGCGATATTGTGGTTCTATGAAAATGGGGAAGTCGATGTAAGCATCTTTAAAAGATTGCTTCACGTCTCCGGTTCCTACACCGGTCAAGAGGTTTTTACGTGCCAAGGTCAATCCAATTTGCCAATACACAAAGCGCTGATAAAAAGATGATCCTTGTATGGTACCACTGGTTATATACAAATGTGTTCCATGCAAAAATGTATGCAGCCTCAATTCCAATCCCGATTTCTCTACATATGCCACTGCCGGAAACCCCGCTTCAATATTCTTGACATCCTCATCAGAAAGAAGTTCAACTCCCCTTCGGTCTTTTGTTAACCCTTTAGATGTGAGGTAGCGAACTACTCTATACTTCAGCAGATCGCTCTCGGTTGGACGGTAGTTTATTTTTTCAGCACTACGTTTATTCCACGCCTCTACCATCTCGATTTCATTCATATTGGCGTAGAGGTAATTTCCATTCTCTATTTGCAATGTATCGTAATGGTTGTATGCGTTCCCATCAGCAGTCTTGTCCAATAATGGAAGGGCATCATCAGCCAGCCCATAATAGTTGGTATAGTAGCTCTTCATGGCAAAAATCAAAACGATTGGCACTGCCACAAAAGCCGTTACAACTCCAATTTTCAGAACTGTTCCCGACCTTATATAGACTTGTCTGAGTAGAACGATGCCCAGCCCTCCGAAAAGAACGGCCAAAGCGGTCAACGTTTGAAGAAAGTAGAGAAAAACACATGCATTTAAAATGGCGATTACCGATAACAGTTTCCATTTGGTGTCAATCTCTGAATAGAATTCAAGGCATCCTCCAATAAACACGACAATCATCAGGCTGAGCCTGATGTGTGATATGTCAGGAGTCATACTTCTGGGATCCATCTTGACCATGGGATTGGAGAAGTAGAGGTAATATCCGACAATAGTTGCTACGAATATACCAACCCCCAAAGCCACGAAAACTTTCTTTAAATCATCTCTGGAGAGTTTAATGGTACCCAAGGCCAATGCCAATACAAGCAGGGGAAGTTTTATACGCAGATCCTTGGCTGCATAAGCCCAGTCAGAAGTATTGATCAACCAAATGACATGAAGAAAAAAGAGACCCGCCATCCATGTCGCAGGATTATGGAAGGTGAGTCGACTTAGCCCTTTTTTTGCCCCGGGGTCAATCAACCAAAAAATGAGCAATAGGATGGTTCCTATGCTCATCAAGAGGTTCAGGTTTGGCATTCCAACTGCCAAAAGGCAAATGACGTAAAGCCTGTAATCGTGAAGCTTCCCGGAATTTATTGCCAATTTACTGAGGCGTTAAGATTTGGGCGTATTTCTCTGTGTTGGCGAGAATAACCATAGCTGAATCTATGGCCGCATCTTCAGCCAAGCTGTTTTGAATTCTTCCTTTTTGGTAGTAGTAGCGAGATACAATCTCGTTTTCCAGAATGGGTTCAATGTCCTCTCGAAAAATTTCTAAGTCATTGTTCTTTTTGGAACTAATCGCGGCTTCCATTTGCTTGAATGCTTCTTCGGTGATGCTGTAATACTTCTCATCTTTTGCCACAGTTACCAGTCTTTCAAATTCTTTTTCGGTATCGGTGGTATAAGAATAATTCTTCCCTTCCAGATATTTCACAAATTCATTGTAGTCCTCTTCGCTCAGATCAAAGCTGGCTGCATCTGCGATTGTCTCTCTGTCTCTGGCGTAATCATT
>DATFKV010000554.1:0-3146 GCA_035268465.1 Cryomorphaceae bacterium
TTTTACCGCCTCTTCGGTGTTACCCAACTCTTGGTAAACAACTCCAAGGGAGAAATACAATTGCTTGTTGTCGGGCTCTTTCTCAATCGCCAAAAGCAAGTTTTCCTTGGCTTCATCAAACTTCTTACTCTGCAAGTAATAATTCAATTCGTAAACAATCAAATCGGCATCTTCAGGATATTCCTTTCTTCCTTCTTTAATTACGGCCAGGTAACCCTCAGTATCTTCTTGACGTTGGTATAAATTCGCCATGTAGAGGTACATCTTCGCTCCCAAGTAATCGATTTCAGTAGCTTTTTGGTACTGCTCCAATGCCATTTCAAAATTACCGGCTTGTTCTGCAGCCAATCCTGCGTTGTACAGAGCCAGGGTATCTACCACACCAAGATTTGCTGCTGCTTCTTCCCCTACCAAAAACAATTCGGCTGATTTCTCAAATTCAGAAGCGTTGTAAGCCGCAATCCCCATATTGACTGCTAAATTTTGCGCTTGAGCTAATCCGGTAAGATTTTCTTGCTTCCACTTGTCTTTTTCGTCAAGTTCCATCGATTTTTCAAAAGACTCAATGGCTGTTTTGATCGCATCGGCCTTATCGATTCCTTCGTAGTCGTTTTGCGCTAGGCCGGTGTAAATCTGCCCGCGGTATCTCCAAGTTTTATCGTCGACACCGGTCTTTTCATCGGTGATGGCTTCATCAATAGGTTCTTTGGCTTTTAAGAAGTCACCATCTTTCATGTAATTGTAAGCTGATACTCTTTTTGCGTTTTGGGCGAACGTAGTGGCCGCCGCCAAAACAAGAGTAAGTAAAACTAAAATGCGTTTCATGAATTTCGTTTTTGTTTAGGGTCAAGTTGACAAAGTACGTGCCAAGTAGCGACAGGGCTGCTCAACTCAGGCAAAAATAAGGGTTTACTCTCCTTCTCCAAAGAATTCTTAAATTAGTGCGTAATTACTTGTACGAAACGATGTTGTGTCAGCTGTAGAAGAATTATTTAACCAACTAAACCATAAACCTATGAACAAGTTCTGTCTTTTCTTAACTGCTGCGCTACTTACCACTGCCGTACATTCTCAAATCGACCTGATCGGTGAGTATGAGGCAAATGAATCTCAAATGGTACTGGTAGACGACAATCTACTCAAGATATTCGTTTCCAATTATGGTGAGGGCTCCTTTACACTTTACAATCTCGACAATACGGTTTACCGCGAAATCGATATTCCTCAGGTCGGCATATCAGGAACCCATTTTGTCTACTTTATTTCCAGAAGTCTCTTCGATTGTGATACAACGACGGTTGAGTATGTCGTTTACAACGCTGAAATGAGCCCAATGGGCGGGGTTGACAACAGATGGGTGAGAATTTACCGAGAAGATGGAACTGAACTGCTTCACGTGGAAGACGCCATAATGCATGGGACCCCCACTTCTTACTCCGTGGTGAATACGGGTTGGATTCAAAATGGTGAAATGGGCGCCGTACTCAAAATTGGTTTGGTGGAAAACCTGAACCCTTCGCCGTCTACACATCGTTATTATCAGCTTTGCGGAAGTGTTCCCGTTATGAACCGATCTGCTTTAATGGGTGATTTGACGGGGATCTTGGAAGAGGGTTCCAACGGAGAGAACGGTTTTGTGATTTATCCGAATCCCACAAACTCGGGAGTGATCCAATTTCAGCCGGATGATTATTTGGCCGATTATGAAGGCATGGTTCGACTATTCAATATGAGTGGTCAATTGATGAAAGAGGTTCAGCTCAATTCCTATGAAGCTTTGCAAAGCATCGACATTTCTGATCTTTCAAACGGGACATACCTCCTGAATGTCCAACTGGAGGATGGTACAATTGTCAATGAAAAACTGGTCAAACTATAAAAACCATTATCCGAGCAATCTTAAAAACTCCCGTCGAAAAGATCGGAGCTTTTTCGATTAAATACTTTGCAAAGAGTGAGATTTATGCAATTCTATAATGTTTGCCAACTCCTCTTAAAATTTAAGCTGATTCTGCTTTATCAAAGAAGGTCTTCACTACCTTTGCGCCCCCGAAAAATTACCCCTGTTTATGGAATCTGTTACCGGCTTTGCCATACTGGCATTCACTTCTTTCTTTACCTTGATCAATCCGCTGGGCACCATGCCCGTATTCATGACCATGACCGATGGTCTCGACAAACGCGGAAAGAGACAAACGGCGGTGAAAGCCGTACTGGTAGCATTTGGAGCACTTATTTTCTTTGCCTTTACAGGTCAGTTGCTTTTCAAATTCTTTGGGATTTCCGTTGATAGCTTCCGAGTCGTAGGTGGGATCATCTTTTTTATGATGGGATACGATATGCTTCAAGCAAGACTTTCCAGTGTCAAGGTGCGCGAGTCGGACAAGAAATCATACGTAACGGATATTTCGGTAACTCCCTTGGGAATTCCGATGATCTGCGGCCCTGGCTCCATAACCAACATGATAGTGCTCATGGATCTGGCAGAAGGACCTACCCAACAAGCTGTGCTTATCGCTACCGTGGCCATAGTGCTGGCATTGACTCTAGCCATTTTGTTGAGTTCGCCAAAGATCAGCGAAAAGCTCGGCGAAACGGGAAACAAGGTCCTCATGCGCATGATGGGATTGATTGTTATGGTAATTGCCGTAGAATTCCTCTTCAGCGGATTGCGCCCCATTCTCGTACGCATCATCCAAGAGGGAATCGCCGGTTAGCGGTCCAACCAATCCTTAAACTCTCTCGTTTTTTCTCGGCTCAACACGATGTCTTGGTCTTCCCAATTGCGAAGCTTGACCTTGAGTCGGCTATTCGAATAAGTCACAATTTCATCCACGGATTCAAATCGGACGATGTACTTCCGGTTTAACCGGAAAAACTCTGCAGGATTCAGCATCGCCTCTACTTGTTCCAACGTATAATCTACCAAGTAGTTTTTTCCTTCTGAACTCCGCAAATAGGTTCCTTTATTTTCGCTATAAGCAAAAGCAGTCTCAGCTACCTCGAGAGTCTGAAGGCGCTCCCCTACTCTGGTCACGAATCGTTTTTTGTACTTGTTTTCATAGTCGCTTCTGATCTGCATTGGCCAATCATTTCCAAAAACCTTAACGGGATGATTCAAAAATTGCGACTTGAATTTCTCAAGG
>DATFKV010000555.1:0-4742 GCA_035268465.1 Cryomorphaceae bacterium
GTGAGGCCCTCCTTACCCTTGAGCACTTCATTTCCTTGATGCTCAATTTTGAAGGCTGAAGCTTCGGGAAGCATGCGCAATAAGTCCCCTGAAATCAAACAATTCTTTTGATAGGTATTGCATCTTCCTTGCAATCTCGCTGCGGTATTGAGCACATCACCCGTGTATACGATTTCGCGTTTCAAAGCGCCGAGCTCTCCGGTGGTGACTTCCCCGATGTGCATGCCCGCTTTAAACCGTGGTAAAATACCGTATTTATTCAAAAAAAGCTCCTTCTCTCTCTTTAGGTTTTCTCTGATTGCGAAAAAACAGTTCAAGCAGTTTTCATTCTCGATACCTGCGGCTGATCGCCACGTGATCACCACTTCGTCGCCTATGTATTGGTATACTTCGCCATGGTATTTAACAATAGCTTCGGCCATCACGTCGTAATAGTCGCTCAGCAGTTCAAAGTATAGCACGTGTGCCAGCTGCTCTGCGATACGCGTAGAATCTTTCATGTCCAAAAACATGAAGATGCGTTTTTCTATTGTAGGCTTGTGATAACGCCCTAAAACCAAGTTTCGCAATACGCTGTGCCCCATATTTTCACTGACCGCGGAATAAATCACACTGAGAAAGAGCATAAAGCCCAATTGGAATATGGTATTCCAAAATGCGAGGCTACCGATAAATCGATAGAACTTTAGCCAGAGGCTTTCACTCATAAGAGATTCTTGGGATTCAATCCCCGCAGCCAACGGATAGGCAATTAAGATGACCACCAATAGCACCGACAGGTAAATGCCAATTTTTAGAAGAATCGTGTTAACAAGAGAGAAATTTCTGAACCGCTTTTCGAGAACCACCATTTCAAAAACGCCCACGACCAAACCGACGGTAACCGAAGCAAAAACAGCAAAGACCAAAACGGGAAGAGTGAAACGAATATCTACATCCGTATCTATACTCTGATTCCTGTTTAAGGATAAATCATTGACAATAAAAACCAAGGATACCAAGCCCCAAATAAATCCAAATGGGAGAATTCTCGAAAAGTTGCGTCTTAGTTTCGGAGATGCAAGCATATTCTCTCAGCAATGAATGAAAGCTCCGCAGCGTAAAGGGTCGGATGAGATATTTTTGAAATCATCGATTTTCTTTAAGCCATTTGCTTGGCGTCAGCCCGGTGATTTTTCGAAAACAATCATTGAATACAGACTTTGAATTGAAACCGCATTCATAAGCGAGACCAAGTAAGGTTAGATGACTCCAATCATCAGATAGAGCGCGTTCCTTAAAATCTTCTATCCTCTTTTCGTTGACAAATTCATTGAAATTTTTTCCCAGCTGATCGTTTAAAAACCAGGAGAGTCGGTTGGCATTTAAGTCGATGGATTCGGCCATCTCCCTCAAGGTCAAGTTGGGATTGAGGTAGATTTTTTCCTCGTTCATCAATTCTCTCAGCTGCCCGTCCACCACGACTACTTCCGCCTCATCGAGTAAGGCTTTCTTAGCAGGACTCTCTTCGATCTTGATCGAACCTCTGCGCGGTAACTTGGACTCGGGAAAGGTACTTTCGACCAGCTCTCGAAACCGTTTTGATTTACGAATCGGCTCCAACAAGGGCAAATGGGTGAAATTGATGTACTGCCCCTCTTTTCTTCCGACGACGTTTTCGAGTAGCTCCAACGCCTGATCCTCTTGGTGACTATTCGCCAGTAAATAGAGCCGCCATCCGACCAATCCTACATCCTCGGTAATGGCGAGTAGCCGGTTGACCTTTTCGGTAAGTTCATCCCTTCGGTCTGTCAAAAGTTCGCTTAGCGCAAGACATTGCACTTTGTCATCTCTCTCGGGATAGGCTTCCAAATGAAGTGTTAGCTTGTCCACAGCACTCAATCCGATTAAGGCAAGGGCCTTATATGAAATACAGTGTGCAAATTTCGCATCAACCCTCAAGCCCGAATCGAAATAAGAAAGGCCTCTTTCCAAATCGCCTTGGAGGTAATAGATATTTCCCAGGGTGAAAAGGTGATTGGCCGAAATGGGGTTGATTTTGAGCGCTTCTTTGGTGAGTTCTTCAGCTTGATCGAAATAGCCGATGGCGATGTAGAGCTCTGCCAAGCCTTCCATGGCTTCGGAGTTGGTCGGGTTGAGGGCGATGGCTTTGCGGTAGGACTTTTCGCCTTCTATGAAATCCCATCTACCCCAAAAGGCCAGAGTGGCTTTGGCAAAATGCCCGAGGTCCGAATCTTTGTCCAAGGCAAAACCTTTTGAAATATAGTCGTCAGCCAAATCCAAGAGTTCGGGCCGCTTGCCCCAAGAGCCGATCATGGAGAAGCAGAAGGCCAAGCCAAAAAAGGGGAGCGCAAAGCTTTGATCCTTTGCGATGCTCTCTTCGTAATACTTGATGCCATTTTGTAGCCCCTCCCAATCCCATTTCAAATGGTTAAATCTTCCTTTTAGGTACAGCTCGTAGGCTTCAATGTTTTCCGTCGGGGCTCCGGCAAGATGTTTGGCAATTTCTAAGTGACCGTAGTTTTCCCTGATCTTCTCGGCTATCAGGATGCTGATCTCGTCTTGAAGCAAGAAGATGTCATCGATCTCACGGTCAAAATTCTCCGACCAAATGTGAAATCCATTATCCGTTCGGATAAGCTGAGTGCTAATTCTCACCCTTTTCCCTACCCTTCGCAGGCTTCCGTCTAAAACAGTGTTGACAGCAAGCTCGTTGCCAATAATACGGACGTCGGGCTTTGCGTCTCGATAACGAAAAGATGAGGCACGAGCGGTGACCTTTAATCCATCAACCTTACTCAGGGCGTTTATGATCTCTTCGGTAATACCATCCGCGAGGTATTCATTTTCCTGATTAGAACTCAGGTTCTCGAATGGAAGGACTGCTATGGACTTCTGATTGATCAATTTGGTAAGCGGAAATCTTGGCCAAATATACAATGCTGCCTAAAACTCTTCCGGAATTAGACATATCAGGTTTCAAAAGTCTAAGTCTCGATGGGACGGGAGATGGTTTGCAGAGCACTTCTCAAGACCTAGTGACTTTTCACAAAGCACTAATGGAGGTGAAAATGAAACCGCATTCGCTTTGCAGCGTGTCTACTTTGAAACGATCCAAAAAAAATCACAAGAACCGAAGTTCTCGTGATTTTGACAAAACACTCAACGATATCTACGCTGATGATCCGCTGAGAACCGATTCGAGCTGCATTTCTTTGAGGACTCTGTCCTGAATGGGTTGAGTTAGATCGTTGATTTCATCCACGCCCCAAGTAATTCCAACCACCGTTCGAGTGGGTCGCTTGCCTGCAGGCATTTCGGCTAATTTCAAATAAGCATCAACAACCCACTGCGGATCGGGAGCGTCATCGCTTTGAAGCATTTGGGCAAAATTTTCACCCATTGCTGCAGGAACACCCGCTAATTCACCATATGAATCTAAAACTTCGCTATGCGCAGGGATTTGCCCTGATGCCAACAGACCTGTTCCGAAAGGACCCGGCTCAACCACGACCACATCTACCCCGAAAGGTGATACCTCATAACGCAAAGCCTGTGAGTAACCTTCCAAAGCGTGTTTGGTTGCGGTATAGGTTCCGAAAAACGGCGGAGACATTCGCCCTACCAGCGAAGAAGTATTGATAATTAAGCCCGAACCTCGCTTTCGCATGAAAGGGAGCACCGCCTGCATCGTTCTGATGGCACCATAATAATTGGTTTCCATTTGAAAACGAGCTTGCTCTATACTGAACGCTTCGGTAATGCCCAAATACATAATACCGGCGTTGTTGATTAAGATATCGACATGTCCCGCTTCTGCCAGGATACCATCCATCGTATCTTTTACTGATGTATCGTTAGTCACATCCATGTCTACCACTTTGATAAGGTCAGAATGCGATTCTAATTCTGTCTTTTTCTCTGCGTTCTTGCCCTCAGGCTTGCGCATTGTGGCGAAAACTTTGTGGCCTTGATCGGCAAAATCTTTAGCCGCTTTTAAGCCGAAACCGCTACTACTACCGGTGATGATTATATTTTTCATTTTTATTTTATTCAAATTGATGAGTAAATGTGTGATTAAACAGAGGCATAGGTAAAAGCCAGATAATTCAGCACAGAAGACGCCAGCCAGAAGAAAGAAAATACGATTCCGACATTTCGACCATTCCGAGATATTTTCGGATGATGGCCTAAGAATGAAATCCCCGCGTGATTGGCGTTAACCAGCATGAACAAGACAGACATTACCAGCAATAACAAGTGTAGCACTGCTCGGTCTTCCAAGGGCAGTTGCATACCGTAGACCGCGCCGGCTATGACAGAAAGAAATGCCAGTGCCCCCTGTCGCTGTTCAAACAGCAGAACAAATATGTAATCTTCCGCCGCTGTTTTCTTCTCTTTCGGCGCAGCTGAAAGTGCTGCTTCCAACATTGCCATTTGTTCATTGCCTGTCAGGTTCTTATTACTCCCTTTGGGCAAACCGGGCTCAAAAAATGGAAGTACATAATTGGCCAACCAACGAACCAAGAGAGGATAAGCCACTTCTGCGGAGTGTAGAATCCCGGGAGCCAAGCACAATACCAGAGCAAGCGTAGAAATTGAATTTTCAGTCATGATTTATATTTTATCGCTGCTGAATCGTGTTAGAATCCAAACATTCCATTGTCATTCGCCAGCCCCTCAGTAGGAATCGGCTGTATCACATCCCAATGCTCTACGGCTTTGCCATTTTCCATACGAAA
>DATFKV010000556.1:0-3123 GCA_035268465.1 Cryomorphaceae bacterium
ACGGACTCCTCTTGAATCATCATCGACATCGGCGCATTGCTTCGCTTCGCCATTTCCATATCGTAAACAACCATGGGTTCACAAGGGTTGGCATCGTGGTATTCCACCAGTCGCGGAGCGGAATACGCATCCAGTCGGTCAAAGATTTCTCTCTCCACAACCTTTATCTGGTCTTCTCTGAGGACTACGGGTACGGGCACAACCATCGCAAAGTCTTTCACGTCGCCCTTAAAGTCGTTGCTCATGGTGATGACGGTGTGATCGCCATCTCTGACCAGAATGACTTCTGATTTTTCGTTGAATAATTCGGTCGATGCTTTTGCTACGTAAAATCCGCAGAAAGCCGACACATCGGGGCTGATAATCAGCAGTGCCAAAAAGATGGCAGTGATTTTCTTTTTCATAATTGTTGGGTTTTTGGAAGCCACTTGAATCGCTCGGCTTTAAACACCTTGTCGATGAGTGGCGTGGTGAATGAAATGATGAATAATGCAATCAAAGGGGCTTGGTAGAGATAAAAAAACTGACCAAGGAAAAAGCTCAGCAGGGCTATCATGCTCGCCCATAGGATTCTTCCCTTGCGGCTGTTGGGTGAGGTTTTGGGATCGGTAATCATAAAGAAGGCGAAGAGCAGAATGGTGCCGCTATTGAAACGGTGAAAGACCACGGGCCAATCCCATCCGAGGTAGGCGACGAGCCGTAGCGACTCCAAGCCAAATAAGACCAGAAGAAAAGTCACCGAGAGATCCCAGCGCTTTACCCGAAGCAAGATGCCGACGCCACCCAAGCCAATCAGACCAATCGTCGTAACCTCATTTCCCCACTGTCCGGGAGATATCCAGGCATGTCCCGAGAGAATGGCCAGAATGATCCCAAAGTTGGTGGGGTTGAAAACGTGTTTTCCGTTGTGGCGGATCACAAATTTAGATGAGATAGTTGTGATTCCCGCCAAGGCCATCACCCAAACGGAATCAACCCGCAGGAGCAAGCACAATCCCAAGGCACTGATCAATGCGCTCTTTACAGAGCCAAGGGACTGTCCTTTCCACTTGGCCCAAGCGATCTGAGTCGCCAGGGACGAAGCAAAGGCTGCCGCGAAAACGTCGAGCCTCGCCGACCATTGAAGAAAAAGAAGTCCGTAGGTGAGAAAGGATCCGAGCAGGAAAATTTGAAGATACCTCGGATCGTTGCGTTCTTGTTTAATCGTGGAAACCAAATTCATTGTTGTTGATTTCCCGTCGGTACACGGAAGAATGGGATGGGTTCAAATGAGGGTGGAATTTTTTGGGTTTCTTTTATTCAATGACACCGTTCGCTTGATTTAACATCCACCTCCGTCTCGGATTCCCTGCGGTCATCCGAGCCACCTCCTCCAATGGAGGAGGACAAACTATCAAGACCGTTTTTGGTTTGGGTCAAATCTAAAATCCCGATTTAATTGATTGACGCGATTTTATCCTCCTCCATTGGAGGAGGTGGCATATTGCGACGAAGGAGCAATATGACGGAGGTGGACTGTTTCTGGAGATTGTTTGAACTCGAAAGTCACCTTTTTTCCCCAACTTTACCCCAAAATCCAACTATGAAAAACATCATATCAGCCATAGCTCTCCTTACCATGCTGACGAGTTGCAGCGCGCAGCGCTACGTTCAATACCAAAAAGTAAACGGCCTGGAAATCTCCACCAAGTGGGGGCAGGCCAAAGATGCGGACGGAGTAAAAAAGGATGCACTATTGCTAAAAGTAGAAAACACCGCAGACCAGGCGGTTACGCTAGCGATGGACATCAACCTCTACTACGAGGGCATGCTGAGAGAGTCGGGGCGAATCGAAGGCGAGTGCATTCCCGGATTGAAATCAAGAGTGGGAAAACTAAACGGAATTTATTTCGTGCCCGAGAATTTCTCTTCGGAGCAATTGACCAATAGTAGCTTCAACTTTACGTTGGATGAGATTGAGGTGGAAGAGGTTGAGGGCTGTGAAGATTGAGCAGTTTTTCAGTTTTCAGTAATCAGTTTTTGGTCCGTCCCTGACATCTGCTCTCAATAATTAAGACCGCCTTAATTGCAAGGTCTATTCCTCAGCTGCAGCAGCCTCGAGTTGCTTCTGCTTCAAAAACTCCATAAGTTCCTCGTCGCTCATAGAGATGGTTGCCAAGCGCTGTTCGGCTTGAACCGCCCAAAGATCGCCCGGGAATTTTTCGATGACCTTCTCGTAGGCTTCTTTTGCCAATTCGGGCTGATTGAGGTCTTCGTCGTAAGTAAAGGCTTCCAAGAAAGCTACTTCGGGTGCCTTTTCCCAATTCGGGTACTTGGCCAGAATTTTATCGTAGAGCTTTATAGCCTTAACGGGAAGATTGATAGCCCTTGAAATTGCCGCCGCTTTGTAGAGGTACTCGGGAGTCTTGTCCATATCTCCGGGATACTTTTCGGTGTATTCCAAGTAGTCTTGCAAAAGTTCACCCATCATCATATCACCGGGCAGCAGGTTCTTCTCTTCCATTACTGTCTCCATAGAGTCAATTCGAGCATTCATTTCTTGCTTGTGCTCCGCATTGCTTTTTGCCCGCTGTTCCGAACCGGTTTCTTCCGCTGAGCAAGCCAGCAATACTGCCGCACTTAAAAGTGCCAATCCCAATCTTTTTATCATCTTTTCAGTTTCATTTGAGGAAATCGCATCCGATAGTTCACCTCTACTTTTCCTTTTGAAATATCGGTAAGTTTTCGCTTCAATAATTTCTTTTTCAAGGGATTCAATTTGTCTGTAAACAGAACCCCATCAATATGATCGTATTCGTGTTGCACGATCCGGGCGGCATATCCATCGAGTTCTTTTCTTTGAAAGTTCCAATCCCGATCGTAGTATTCTATGACGATCGTGTCGTCTCGAGTTACGTCTTCGCGGATGTTGGGAATGCTCAAGCATCCCTCGGCAAAAACAAAAGGATCTCCCTTTTCTTCTACTATTCGCGCATTGATAAATACCTCCTTAAAGTCTTTCACTTTTTGTGCTTCAGCATCTTCCTCGTCTTCGCCAAAAGGAGAAGCATCTACGATAAAAAGTCGAATGGATTTTCCGATTTGGGGTGCTGCCAATCCGATGCCTTGAGCGCCGTACATGGT
>DATFKV010000557.1:0-8627 GCA_035268465.1 Cryomorphaceae bacterium
TCGGCCTGTTCGGGAAATACACCTATGTGCTTAAACGGACTCAGACCCAAAAGAGCCGTCCAAGAATGGTTTCCATATTCGAATGAGAATGGCCAGGTTTCGGGAACATCAGCGTTTTTGATCCACTGTCCTTGCGTTTTGGACGACTCTACAAATTTGGCTGCAGCCAATGCCTTCCAGCGACTTGCCGGGAGACTCGGCATACCTTCAGCTTGCACTTCAGGACGGTCAAGAATCACATTTCCGAAACGCTCGAGTTTCCGGCCATTTCCAAAATCAATTAATTCGTAGTCTTTGCTCATGAAAGCCTCAAAGGTAATGTCAATTCCAATCCGGTCAATTGGCCTATCTTTGCGGCCAAATTAAGACACTACGCATGAAAGTTCGCGTCCGATTCGCGCCCAGTCCCACAGGGCCTCTACACATGGGAGGTGTTCGCACCGCCTTGTACAATTACCTCTTTGCCAAGAAAAACGGCGGAAGTTTTATTCTTCGAATAGAAGACACCGACCAAAACCGCTACGTGGAAGGAGCGGAAGATTACATCAAAGAAGCATTGGCTTGGTGCGGAATGACTCCGGATGAAGGTCCCGGGTTTGGCGGCGACTTCGGACCATACCGCCAGAGCGAGCGCAAGGCCATGTACCGTGAATATGCCGATCGTCTGATTGATGCAGGTCATGCCTATTATGCCTTCGATACACCGGAAGAGCTCGAAGAAATGCGCGAAAGGCTGAAAAAAGCAAAAGTTGCCTCTCCTCAATACAACGCCATCACGCGCGAATCCATGCGTAACTCACTTACGATGAGCGAGGAAGATGTAAACAAACTCTTGGGGGAAGACCACCCCTATGTGATTCGTTTTAAGATGCCTCGAAAAGAGGATGTCCGCGTGCACGACCTTATCCGCGGATGGGTGGTGGTTAATACCACTCAACTTGACGATAAAGTGCTTTTCAAAAGTGACGGAATGCCGACTTACCACCTGGCCAATATTGTGGATGACCACAAGATGGAAATCACTCATGTAATCCGTGGCGAGGAGTGGCTTCCTTCGGCGCCGTTGCACGTATTGCTGTACGATGCGTTCGGATGGGAGGCCCCTCAATTTGCGCACTTGCCCTTGCTTTTGCGTCCTGATGGTAACGGGAAGCTCAGCAAGCGAGACGGAGACCGATTGGGGTTTCCTGTTTTCCCATTGGAATGGAAAGACCCTTCTACCGGTGAGAAAGCGAGCGGATACAAACAGAACGGATATTTCGCCGAGTCGTTCGTAAACATGCTTGCGATGTTAGGCTGGAACCCGGGAACTCCTCAGGAGATCTTCTCGATGGATGAGTTGATTGAGGCATTTAGCTTGGAGCGAGTGGGGAAGGCCGGAGCCAAATTCGATCCGAACAAGACCAAATGGTTTAACCAACAATATCTACGCGCCAAAAGCGATGCGGAGCTCGGCGAGCTGATAGCGCCATTGGCAAAAGAGAAAGGCTACGACGTCGATCAAAATTACTTGGCGGAGGTAAGCCGTTTGATGAAAGAAAGAGCCTCTTTTCTGCCTGAAATAGTAGAAAATGGAAGCTACCTTTTTGAAAAACCAACGGAGTACGATGAGAAGACTGCTCGCAAAAAATGGAAAGAGGATACGTCTGACGTCATGGAGAGTTTGATGGCAGATTTTAGTTCAATAGAAGATTGGAATGCGGCCAATTGTGAGATTGCTTTCAAAAATTATCTGGAAAAAAATGAACTTGGCATGGGCCGTGTTTTGCCGAACCTGCGTTTGGCCATTACCGGTCAAGGTATGGGTCCGTCCATGTTTGATATTATGGCTCTTCTCGGAAAAGAGGAGTGCTTGGACCGAATGAAAAAGGGAATCAATGAGTTGGAATCTGCAGCGAATTGAGGTTCGTGAAATAAAGGTTTATGGATACCACGGCTGTTTGGCCGAGGAGGAGAGGATAGGAGGGAACTACATCGTAGATCTCTTTGTGGATGCAGACGTTTCGAAATCTTTCGAGACCGATCATTTGGTAGACACGGTGGACTATGTTCTATTGAATAGAATTGTGAAGGAAGAGATGTCCATACGGTCCAAGTTGATCGAACAGGTAGCGCATCGCATTCACAGGAGGATTAAAAAATCCGATTCGCGGATTAAAAAAGCGGGGGTCTGCGTGCGCAAGATTGCTCCACCTATCAATGGAGACGTGGCAGAAGTCTCCTTTCGATTGGAAGGGTGAGGAAAAGAGCAAACTCTTTTTGGATTTTGGCGTATGAAATGCATACTTTTGGCAACCCATTGAAAAATGGTCGCGTGGCCGAGCGGCTAGGCAGAGGTCTGCAAAACCTCGTACAGCGGTTCGAATCCGCTCGCGACCTCCAAAGCCCTGTTGAGAAATCAACGGGGTTTTTTTCTTTCTGACATTTTTTATTGAACCAAATTACCGGGAGCGAGCGGATGAGAACCGGTTCGAACCGACGACCGTAGGGAGGAGCTCATGAAATTCCGCTGAAAGCAAACAAGTCATTGAATAATCCGCTCGCGACCTCCGAAGCCCTGTTGAGCAATCGACAGGGTTTTTTATTGACTTTAAGGCTCTGGGAATCGCCGGAAGCAATCCTCTGCTGACCTTCAAAAACCGATTGATCGTTAAAGCGGAATTTTCATATAATCCGTTGTGTCTTTTCACCATTTGCAAAAAGTAGATTGCGATTGCTTTCGCACGAAATGTAACCCGCAGTGAGCTGAATTCTCCGTCTAAGATTACTGATTTCAGATCATCCAAACACAAGTTGGTATGAAGCAATTTTGATCAGCGCGCACCTTTTTTTTCAATCAGGCTTTGCTTCAAGCTTGCGAGGTGAACAAACCATTTTCCAGTATAAATGTTGGACTATTAAAAACCTGTTCACTAATCAACCACTGGCAGAGGCTTGAAAAGCTCAGTAAAAATGTATAAATCACTGCTTAAATCGATAGGCGGTATTTTATTTCTTTTGGGAGGAGTAATGCTCTTGCCTGCGATTGTAGCCGTCATTTACCAAGAGTGGTATGCCTTAGCTGGCTTTAGCATATCGGCGGTTTTCACCGGAGCAATCGGTTATCTTCTTTTTAAGGTTCTGTTTAATAAGAACGAGGATCTCGATCGAAAATTTGCCATGCTTACAGCAGCATGGGGATGGTTGTGCATTGCCGTTTTCGGGGCAGTTCCATTTTTACTCACGGCTCATCTTACACCCGATGCGGCTTTAGACTCTTTTCTGCATGCGGGCGCCAATTACACAGCTAGTCTGACTTATTTCAAAAATCCATTACACGCTTTATTTGAGAGCATGAGTGGATTTACCACTACCGGACTCACGATGGCAGTTCACGAGCCTTCGATTGGGAAGACCTTATTATTTTATCGATCGTTGTCCCAATGGGTAGGAGGTGCGGGGTTCATCGTTATGGTGCTGGCGGTTCTCCATCAGCCGGGTCGAGGCTCTTTGCTACTTTACAGCTCTGAAGCCCGTAGCAATAAACTGAGAACAAGCGTAGTGGCAACGGCTTCTGCAATTTGGAAACTCTACGTCGGCATAAGTTTGATCCTTTTTCTTTATCTCTTGGTAGGGACGCTGATTCTTCTCCCGGACTATCCCCGTGGTGAAGCTTTGTTTGATGCCATAAATCACGCCATGGCCAGCCAATCAACCGGGGGCTTCAGCACGCTGGACAACAGTATTGGTAGTTACGGATCTTCCCAAATGGAGATGCTTTATGTCCTTCCTATGGTTGTAGGTTCTATTTCGATGGCTTTTTACTTCAAGCTTTTTTACAAGAAGAAATTGTCAGCCTTTTGGAATGACCTCCAAACCCGCTGGCTTCTCATTTCCTTTATTTCAGGCGCAGCCACATTGAGTTGGTTTTTGATGCAGGAGAATATCCTTTCTGATCCATGGGTAAAGGGCATATTCCAATTTATCAGCGCTTTATCTACTACAGGCTGGCAAACTTCGGACGTCAATCAATGGGGTCCCCTCCCGGTATTGGTTATGCTCACGGCCATGATCGTAGGTGCAGGTTCAGGTTCAAGTGCCGGTGGAATAAAGATGACCCGACTCTTATTGATAGTCAGAGGATTAATTTGGGAAATAAAGAAACCCTTCGTCTCCAAGAATACCATAAAAACCATCCATTACAACCATCAAATAAAACTGCCCGAAGAAATGCATGCCCTGCTTTCACAGGCGACTTTACTCACCTTGTTCTACCTTCTGATGATCCTGATTTCATCGGGAATCACTTCTTATTTTATGGGCGCTGGCTATTCTCCAAGCAACGCGTTTTTTGAAGCGGCTTCGGCTCAAGGCACGGTTGGATTGTCTACGGGAATAACAGGGCCTGATATGCCTGCGGCGGTAGAGGTGACCTATATCTTTCAAATGTGGACGGGCCGTTTGGAAGTTATTCCTGTATTGGTGATGATCAGGGCATTGTTTTTTGGATATGACTGAACTAAAGAGAAAATAGTGTGAAATTGCGTATGATAATCGTAGGTGCCGGCAAAACGGGAAAGCACGTTATTCGCATGGCCATAAAGGACAAACATGAAGTCTACGTCATCGAGAAGAATGAGGAGTTGGCAAAACAAATCGCGGCCGATTTTGACTGCAAGGTGATCGTCGAAGATGCTACCTCTATGGACACGCTAAAAGAAGCCGGCGCAGAGGAGGCCGATGCTTTGGTTACCACCACTGAAGATGACTCGGTGAATCTATTGGTCATTATGCAAGGAAAAGAGTTGGGCATCAAAAACTTGGTGAGCTCAGTGGCCGATGACGGCCATATACCTATGTTTGAGCGGGTAGGAGCGAGCACCGTTGAAAATCCCCATCGCCTCAATGGCGAACATCTCTACCGAGCTATGCGACTGCCAACGGCCAGAGATTTCATGCAGTTGGGAGGAGATATTGAGATGGTGGAATTTTTGGTAGATGAGAATGCAGATGCTGAAGGAAAAACGATCGCTGAACTTGAAAAGGACGAAACGATACCGGAATCGGCTCGAATCATTATCCTCAGAAGGGAAGATGATGTGATCCTGCCCAAAGAAGATACTAAGATTAAAGCAGGCGATGTGATGGTGGTCGTCTCAAAAGAGTCCGTGACTGAAAAACTCATCAAGCCATTTAAAACTGAAGAAGAGTGATTCTTCCTCAGTTTTTTCTTGTCATGAAAAATCAAACAACGGCTCACGTCCCGCACGGGAGGTCCATCCGAAGGAGACTTTAAGACACCTTAATATTTCGTAATCCATCCGGGATCTCAAAACATGATTCAGAGATCCTAGTGAAAAAACGTTTGTTGCTGTTTTAAAAATTAGCAGAATCCAGTACTCCTGAAGTTAGCAATGCTGCACCGAAAATGGTAAAGAAAATGGTCGAGATCGCAATTCCGATCAATATCCATATCAAACGTGCTTTTGCCCAATTCTTCTTGTTCAAAGGAGTTTCTGAATCAAAGGCCCAAATGAGGAGCATGATAATATTGACCAATGGAATGTAGGTAATGAATATCGTGATTACCCAGTCTGCAACTGATTGAGGCCTCTCGATTTTTTCGGGTTGATCGATCATAGTTTCTGGTTTTAGAAAGCCAAAATAACAGAAGGGACTCGAAACGGCTAAGAAAATTGTGATAATCGGTAATCTTGTGCAACGCCGTAACGCAGGTAATGCATAAAAAAAGCCCCAACTTCAGTCAGGGCTTATAGATTTATGTGACCCGGGAGGGGTTACTTCGTGAGCCCTTCATCCTATTGAAGATCCACACAAGCTAAACCTACGTGCGCGCGAAAAGCACGCCTGATTTTTTTATGTCACTTGCGCTTCTCAAGCAAACTTGAAGCACCAGCGACATAAAAAAACCCCTTCGAAATTCTTCGAAGGGGTTTAGCTTGTGACCCGGGAGGGGTTCGAACCCCCAACCATCAGAGCCGAAATCTGATATTCTATCCAGTTGAACTACCGGGCCAGGTTGCAAATTTAATGGCTTTGATGAACTTTCGACACCGTCTGCCCAACAAATATTGACGGGCCGAGCTTTTCTGTGTATGATTTTGATATTTTTCGCGTTTAGTTGACTCAACCGGTTTATTGATGAACGTTTCTTTGATGCTACACCGACTCGGATTATCCTTCTTCGTCTCGATTTTTTCTCTGTCTTCCATGGCCCAACTTGGCACTTGGAGAGATCATTTGAATTACAACAATGCACTGCACCTCACTATTCTGGAAGATGAGGTCTTCGTGGCTTCTGACAATGGCATTTTCGTTTACAATAGGACCAGTAATGATATTTCCCGCATTAGCAAAGTCAATGGCCTATCGGACATCGGTATAACCGCCTTAAAGGCGGATGCAGAGAAAGGTGTAGTGATAATCGGTTATGAAAATGGAAATCTGGATATCATCCGCGATAAGACGATTACCAATTTCCCGGCCATAAAGAATAGCTCGGTAATAGGCGACAAGTCTATTCGACATATTTATTTTTTTGGGACACAGGCGTACATTTCAACCGGAGTAGGAATTATTTCTTTCAACCTGAATCGATTCGAAGTCAGCGATACTTTTCAGCTCTTGCCAACGGGGACACCTTCCATCAATGAGGTGACCGTAGTGAATGACACCATGTTTACCGCGACGGATGACGGGCTTTATAAAGGGGCAATTAGTGAAGATCTCACGGTTTTCGGAAATTGGGTCTTGGAACTTTCAACACCGTCACCTTTTGAGCCGGTCAACAATGTTTCGGAAGTTGGTGGATTGCTTTATGTCAATTACCGGGAAGGAGATAATTTGGGTACATACGTTCGGAAAAACGGGCAGTGGGAGTTTATTAATTCAGGCGGTGACATCCTAGAGCTTACAGAGTCAGAAAGTGGCTTGGTCGTGAATACGAGCTATTATATTGACATAAAAAACCCTGATGGTACTTCTGCATACATTGTAAGTCAATATGAAACAGGATCTCAAATGAATGCTTCACAGGCAATTTTGGATGAAAGCGAAAACTTGTGGATTGCAGACTCAAGGAGAGGATTGGTACGGTACAGTCCAGAATCGGGATTTGACTTTATCGAGGTGTCGGGCCCGGGCACAAATAGTGCATTTAAGCTCGAAATAAATGACGGAAGACTTTGGGTGGCAAGTGGGTTTCCGCAACATCCGGGCAACTGGAGCAATTCATTTGATTTTTTCACTCTTGGCTTTTACAAGTTTTACAATGGTGTCTGGGAGAATTATTTACCGGCAGACAACCTGATATTTTCCGACCAGTCACTTATTGACATTACAGTAGCTTATCCCGATCCCGATAATCCTGATTTGGCATATGTAGGAAGCTGGTTCGGTGGGATGCTCACCGCCCAAAACGGAGAGATTATCACAGTATATGACGAAAACAACAGTGGCCTCGAAGTACGAGAAGAATATGATCGCCCTGAGGGCCAAGGATTCGTCGCCGTAGCTGATATTGTGAAAGACCGTGATGACAACCTGTGGATGACAAACGGATATGCCGATGATCCTCTGGCCGTTTTGAGACCTGACGGGACATGGGAGTCGTATAGTCTCGGGGGAAATTATGATGCCGGAGATGTTCTTACCAGAATGATCATTAACCAAGAAGGCGATATATGGATGCTTCACAACCGAGACGGAGTCGTGGCTTTTTCACCCTCTCGTGAAGAAGGACCTAACAATCCACAACTCTTTAAAGCCGGAGATGGCAATGGTGGTCTTCCGGTAGATGAGGTATATAGCATCGCCGAAGATCTTGACGGTGAAATTTGGGTTGGCACCTCCGATGGTGTCGCTGTTTTTTATTCGCCCTTTGATGCCTTCACTGATAATCCAAGCGATGCGCGCCAAATTTTGGTAGAACAAGACGGAATATTCCAGTTTCTACTGGAAGCGCAGAGCATTAGCGCAATTGCTATTGACGGTGCAAACCGAAAATGGATTGGAACCTTCGGCTCAGGAGTGTTTCTTCTTTCGGAAGATGGTACAGAGCAAATACTTCGATTTACAGCTGATCAAAGCCCGCTTTTTTCTGATGTCATTACCGATATAGTTGTAGACAATGAAACGGGCGAAGTATTCATTGCCACGGTAGAGGGAATCCTATCCTACCAAGGCGATGCTACGGGCGGCGAAACGTCCAATGAATGCTTAACGGTTTATCCAAACCCGGTTCGAGAAACTTACTCGGGACCTATAACCATTGAAGGGATCATGCGAAACAGCGATATTAAAGTAACCGATATGCGAGGGAATCTGGTGGCGTCTTTTGAATCAAATGGAGGAAGAGCCATTTGGGACGGCAAAAACCTCAATGGAGAGCGCGTTGCGACAGGGGTTTATTTTGCGTTGGTTTCCAATGAAGGCGCCGAATCTGATTGCGTTAGTAAAATACTAATGATCAAATAGGAGTGGAGACAACCACAGAGGCTCTGATTCTCAAAAAAGTTCCTTATTCAGGGTCTTCCATGATTACCGCCGCTTATACGCGGAACTATGGCATTATGTCTTTCATGGTGAGGGGTTTGGGTAAAAAGCGCGGAAATAAGCTTGCTGCCCTC
>DATFKV010000558.1:0-16814 GCA_035268465.1 Cryomorphaceae bacterium
TTGAAATAATAGCAGCCGATCATGGCCAAGTCGCTGACAAACTCCTTTGGCTTTTCTATAAAATCGGTAATATGACCCGCGTCGTTTAGCTTTACCACTCCGAAGCTCGAAGGATCATCTATTTGCTTTACCCAAAGCATACCGTCGGCATTCGGATCGAGCTGAAAATCGGCTTTGAAGAGGGTATCGGCAAAGGCGACAATCGTCTTTTTATTTAGTGCCTCTTTGGCGCACCAAATCGCATGAGCGGTTCCCAAAGCTTCATCTTGGTAGGCAATTTTGCCTTTAGCACCAAGATTTTCAGCTACTTCCAATAAGTGATTTTCTACCTCTTCGCCAAATTGACCCGTGACAAAAACGATTTCCTCCAGAGGTTCATCGTTCAAGAGTTGGGCAATGTCTTCAACCAAGTGCTGAACGATGGGTTTGCCGGCAATTTTTACAAGAGGTTTGGGAACGGTAAGCGTGTGAGGGCGAAGGCGCTTTCCGCGTCCCGCCATGGGTATAATGATGTTCATTCAGTATCAGTCCTTTTTTCCGGTGCTGCCAAATCCTCCTTCTCCTCGAAGGGTTTCAGACAGCGATTCAACTTCCTTAAAGTTGGCTACTTCGTGGCGAGCGATAACCATTTGAGCTATGCGATCGCCATTTTGAATGGTAGCCTCAACAGCCGACAAATTTACCAATAATACCTTGACCTCTCCACGGTAGTCTGCGTCAATCGTTCCGGGTGAATTTAAGACGGTTAACCCCTCTTTGTAAGCCATTCCGCTGCGCGGTCTTATTTGGGCTTCCGTTCCCACAGGAAGAGCAATGAAAATACCCGTATCGAGCAACTTTCGCTCCAGTGGTTTGAGCACCACACTTTCAGATAAGTTTGCCCTTAAGTCGCATCCCGCGCTGCCTTCAGTGGCGTAGTGGGGGAGAGGATGTTCTGATTTATTTATGATTTCTACCGTTGTCATATGGTCTGAGTAGTTTTTTTTCTTTTTGAAATGCGAATAAAGTAAATAGGACAATGACCCCTATACCTCCTGCATATTTCACCCACCCTCTGGGATCAATAAATTCGAATGTTGCTACCAATAGCACTGCCAGCAAAACGTATTGTCCGATCGAAGATAAGTCATATGGCATCGGATGATGTTTTCGCATGAGGCTATAAGAAATAATTGTCATCACAAAATAAGCGGCCAGCGTAGCCCACGCCGAGCCGTAGTAACCGATCTTTGGCACCAGCCAGATGTTGAGCCCAATGGTCACAAGCGCACCGCTCAACGCAATTCCGGCTCCGTAAATGGTTTTGTCATTGAGCTTATACCAAAAGGACAGATTGAAAACCACGCCGTAAAAAATATAGGCGCTGAGCAGTATAGGAATGACCGGTGCTCCCACCCGAAATTCTTCACCGATGAGTAGCAAGGCTATATCATCCAGACAAATGAGTGTCATACTAATAAGCAAGGCTACGATGAAGTAAAATTTCATCACGTCTGCTTGAACTTGATTGCTTCTCTTGCCTTTGACCAAAGAAAAAATAAAAGGCTCTGCAGCAAAACGGTAAGCTTGAATGCCGATGCTCAACAGCATAGCCACTTTGTAGCAAGCACCGTAAATACCCAATTGAGCCGTGGCTTCCTCCTTGGGCAGCCCCGAAAGGCTTTCGAACGCAGCTCGGTCAAACGTTTCGTTTACAATTCCTGCCAGCCCTAAGAAGAGAAGGGGAAGTGCATAGGGCAAAAGTTCTTTGAAGAGCTTTGGGTTAAAGCCGTATTTCAATCCGGTAAGCACGGGCAAGAGCAAAATCAGCTTGGTAAGGGTTCCCGCCAAATTGGCCACGAAAACATAACCTATTCCAAATTCGGGATTGTAGAAACTGCTCACCCAATCATTTCCGTTTTCCAGAGCGGTAGGGCAGTAGAGAAAAAAGAAAAGGTTCAAGAGAATGTTTACCACTATGCTGGCCAAATTGACCGAAGCAAAGCGAATGGCTCTGTTTTGCAGTCTGAGCCGTGCAAAAGGAATGGTCACGAAAGAATCAATAGCCACAATCCATCCGAAGAGAATGATGTACTCGGGGTTTGAAGCGTATCCCAGAGCATCGGCCAAATTTCCACCGGTGAGGTAAACGAGCACTATAAAGAGTGTAGAAGTGGATAACAGCGAAATGGCAGCGGTGCTGAAAACCACCGATTGCTTTGAGGGATCTTTTTCGCTTGAGGCAAATCGAAAAAATGCCGTTTCCATTCCGTAGGTCAAGAACACTAGCAAAAACGCCACATAAGCGTAAAGTTCGGTGATAGCCCCGTACTCTACTTTGTCAAAAATACGGGTATAAAAAGGAGTGAGGATAAAGAAGTTCATCACTCGACCCACGATGCTGCTCACACCATAAATTGCTGTTTGACCAAGAAGGCTGCGCAGCGAGCTCATAAAATGGGGAAGGTTTTATTCACCCTTGAATACCGGTTTTCGTTTTTCCAAAAATGCTTGAGTTCCTTCTTTAAAATCTTCTGATTTAAAACAATCTCCGAAAGAATCAACTTCCACCTGATAACCATTAACACCTTCCGAATATTGTGCGTTGACCGAACGAATGGCCAATGAAATGGCTGAGGGCGAATTAGCTGCTATTTTCCCGGCCAGCTTTCGGCATTCGTCCATGAGCTCTTCTTGAGACACTACTTTGTTGACTAGCCCCAGTCGATAAGCCTCTTGAGCATCGATCATTTGCGCTGAGGTGATCATTTCAAGCGCCTTTCCTTTTCCTACGAGTTGCGCAAGTCTCTGCGTACCACCGTATCCCGGGATGACTCCCAAGCTTACCTCGGGCAGTCCCAGGCGGGCATTTTCAGATGCCAGTCGCATGTGGCAGGACATGGCCAACTCAAGCCCACCTCCGAGGGCGAAACCATTGACTGCGGCGATTACCGGTGTCTTCATTTGCTCAACGGCAGTAAACAATAAATCTTGACCTTTTTGGCTCAACTCCCGACCTTCTTTTTCGTTGTAGTTGGCAAATTCAGAAATATCTGCTCCCGCTACAAAGGCCTTTTCTCCCGCGCCTGTGAGAATCACAACGCGGGTTTCTTTATCTTCATCGGCTTTATGAAGCTCCGTGGAGAGGTCTTTGATAAGTTTTGAGTTCAGAGCGTTCAGCTTCTCAGCTCGGTTGATGGTCACTTCTCTTATGTGACCGGATTGTGTAACTAGTATATTGTCCATGTGATCGAATTGCGGTTTCATGCAAATGTAATTTCTTGAATCAATATGTACCGATTACTATTCCAGCGAAGATATTCCGTTTTTCTATCGGCATTCGCCATACTCCTTGCAGGAGTAGCATTTGGTCAAGAAAATAGCCGGAATGGATGGGTTTTGCCCACTCGAGGTACCCTTCGGGTTTTGATGGTTTTTGTGGAAATAGAGCATGACGTTGACCGTGGTGTCGATGCTTTTCCAAACGGACGTCCGGAATGGAAAGTCAATGAGTTGCCGACGTACAAAGATGATATTTTCAATGTCTATCCTGAGGAAGATTCGTTGAAAACTCTGACTAAATACTATGATGAAAGCTCCTTTGGATCTTTTCAGGTTTTAGGAGATTATTATCCTGAAATAGTCACTTTAAAGCAATCGGCCATAGGTCGGAGCAAGACAAAACTGCTTAGAGCAGTCATGAATAGGATCAATACCTCAGAGGTGATTTCCTCCAAAAATCTTGATTTTGCCGATTTTGATTTTTGGGAAGATACTTCTAAGCGAGGGGTATCCAAGACGCCTTCAACTGCTTTCTCAGGGGTTGATCACATTATGATTTTCCTCAGAAATTTTGCTCCTATCCCCAGTGCAAACGGACAAGCATCGGCTTCAAGCGGAGGAATACTAGGGGGTCTTAAAACAGATTCCTATTCCATTTTCGGCGGTGGAGATGGATTGCCATTTAAAATACTCAAGCACGAATTTAATCACTTGCTTATAGGCGGGAATAATTTTCATTCCGGTGGTGGGAATAGTGCGAATTTTCAAAGTTATGTTTTCTCTGTGCAAGGAGGGTGGTCCATGATGGGCGCCGCAAATTCGAGCCTACTCTCGCCTGCCGGGTGGGACCGATATTGGCTGGGATGGAAACCTAAAGAAAACCGCTTTGAGATCAGCGCTTTAGATGTAAACGAAAGGGAAGTGAATGGAGACTTGACTTCAGAGAAAGGTAGAGCGGTCTATATTTTAAGAGATTTTGTTAACACCGGTGACGCGCTTAGAATAAAGCTACCGTTCATTCCTGAAGAAGAATTTCCTCAATGGATATGGGTTGAGAATCATACGACATATGCGAACAATGGGTCACCGACTGATCGATTCGTTTATGAGGAATATGACTGCATGGACCCTGCACTTCCCGGCTTGTACCTTACCCGTCAGATTTCCGCAAATGAGCGAGAAGGAAATGAGATATTCAGTCAAGTGTACGCCGATTATCTGAAGCCCCTTCCCGCGACGGGAGCGTTCGATTATGTATGGGATGAAGATAAATTGCATTTGGAGAGTTGTGTGAATGATCGTCCGCAATACGTTTACAATCTCTTGCCGGAGTTTGAAAATCCGCTCACCGGTCATCATGAATTGGAGGAGCCATTTTTTTATACAAATGAGAATACTAAGATTGATAAGCAAGATGCACGTTCGCCTGGTATCAGACGCAATGATGATGGAACGTATTACAGACATCCGAAGGCAGGTGATCCACGTTTTGCGATGAGAACGGGAGGAGTGGAGTTTATCGGGATAGGCACCAACCCCGTTACATCGAGCACTTTGACTCAAGTCAACTCGAGAAGAGGAAAATCGAATCATTCTCAAAACTCTGATGCGGTCTATTTAAACGGGATCTCTATCCGAATTCTTGAAACGCTCCCGGACCTTTCCATTAAGGTAGAGGTTTCATTTAATGACACATTGCTACAAGAGCCGCGGCGCTGGGCAGGATCAGATATTCTGCTCAACAATCACAATGATGGCTCTGATCTCTATGTCGGGTCCACTTTGACATTGGACAGAGGTAAAACGCTAACTCGTTTCGTTGAACCCGACACTTTGGATGGAGAAACGTATTTTTCATCTCCTACTGTTCTGCGAATTAAGAGCGGGGCAAAACTGACCGTTCAAGAGCAAGTTAGTTTGCTGAAAGACAGTAAAATAATTGTGGAGGAGGGAGGCGAGTTGGAGCTGCTTCGTAAGAGCAAACTCATTTTAGAAAACGAAGCAGAGCTTATTTTTGAGGCAGGTTCGACCTTTTCAGGAAAGGGGAAAATAAAATTCAGGGATACCTCGAAAGGAATGGTTCAAGAGGACGCTCTCCTCAAAGACCTGAAAAGAAGAACTTGTCAAAAAAAGCGATTTAATCTTGAGCCTTAGGCAGCCAAACTTTAAACTGACTTCCTTTTCCCATTTCGCTTGTAAAGGAAATTTCACCACCAAAATTCTCAACGATGTTTTTAGACATCGCTAACCCCAGACCCATGCCTCGAGTTTTTGTGGTGAAGTTCGGCACAAATATTTTTGACATTTGGTCATCAGATATTCCGGAGCCATTGTCTGATATTAAAGTAGAGTATCCGTTTTTCTCCTCCTCAATTACTATTCTGATGTGGCCTTTGCGATCCTCGGGGACGGATTGAATGGCATTTTTCAATAGATTATTGAATACCCGTATCAATTGATCTTTGTCGGCTTTCACAAAACAGGATGCCATCGGATAGGTCGTTTCGAAATCCAACCGGTCAAAGCCGCTAAAGAGCTCCACGGCGCTTTCTACCGTATCTTTCAGGTGAATGGTTTCTACTCTCGCTTTGGGCATTTTTGCAAACCCCGAGAAAGCATTGGCGATGGAAGTCAGGGTATCTATTTGCTCAATGAGGTTTTTCATCACACGAGAGACCTTTTCTTCATCTACCGTTCCCCCCGAGAGCAAGGTACGCTCCAAGTGCTGCACGCTCAGTTTCATAGGCGTGAGGGGGTTCTTGATTTCGTGTGCCACTTGTTTGGCCATTTCGCGCCAAGCCGATTCTCGTTCAGACTGGCTCAGTTTAGCCGCATTCATTTCAAGCTCTGACACCTTTGCGTTGTATTCATCTACCAATAGCCCGATTTCGTCGTGACCTTCATATCCCACCAATCTATTGGCTTTTCCGAGCTCAATTGCCGAAAGGCTTTCCCGAATGGAACGCAATGGAAGTGTAATCCACTGCGAGATGAAGAGCGCGATGATCAAAGAGAGCACAAAAACCAGAACGAAGAGGTTGATCACGGAAACAAGGAAACTCGAAATCTCATTGGTCAGTTCGGTCTGCCTGGCAAAATAGGGAAGGTTTGCGTAGCCTATAATCTCACCTCGCCTATTAAGTAGCGGCGAGTAAGCGGATAAGTAAGAGAGCTCCCCTACAGCCTCTTCTTGAATGTATTCTATTTGATCGAGGTAGTGCAAATATGCATAAGCCGTCGGATCGATTTTTCGACTTATCAGACTTTCGTTGAACATCCTCATTTGGCTCGAGGCGATTAAGTCTCCATTGGGATTAAAGAGGTTGATATCCGTGAAGAAAATGACGGAAAATTGCGAGAGGATTTGATTGAGGTAATCAGACATTTCATAGTTCAGTCCTTCCTCTTCGCTGAGTTTGTTTTCCAATTCCAATAGGATGGAATGCATCTTTTCAGAAATGAGGCGCTCATTCTTCTCACTATACTTTTCCTCGATGTAATACTTGGTTGCCAATGAAAACAAGACCATGGTGGTGGCGGTCAGGATAACCAGGAGCGCCTGAACTTTCCGGTTGAGGTTGAGCCTGAAAAACATTCGGTCTTTGCGAAAGCGGTACAGCGCAACCCCCAATGAGAATAAGAGACCGTATATGACGCAGAGGTAGGTTACCATGGTGATTTTGTCCAATGGCCCATAGAGCTCTTTAGAGATCACCACCACGTCATTGTCGTTGAATTTCGAAATGAAATGGTCGTAGCCCCTTAACGGGAAAAAGTCTTGGCCCGCTTCCAATTGCTTTTGGAATACTTCCGGCTTTGAGGGGTATGGATATTCTCCTCGACTATTCATAAGTCGGCCGTCGGAGTAGCGCGCGGTAGAGTACTGCTCGTTTTCGGAATTGCTACCTAGACCTCTGTCAATCAATAGGTTGGGAAAACCAACTTGCTGAGGGAAGAGCGTTGAGGCAAACTCGAAGATGAGATACCCGTCAGGTGTATCTCGCAAGTTGTAATTCAGAGGCAGCACACCCATATAGGCCACTCGGTCGGGAGCATTGTAGAGATAGTGAAAACCTTCTTGGACACTGTCTGCATCACTGAAAGTAACTAGGGTTTTCTCCAGATCATCGAATCCACTGGGCCTGGTGGCAAACAGTTTTCCCCATACGGATTTATCTTCTGTGAAGGCATGGAGAGTGATATCGTATTTGCTCCAGTACCCCGTGAAGTATCTGGAAACGATGTAATTTTCAAATCTTTCCCGTGAGTGAAGTCCTTCTTCTTCAAAAAGCGTTTTCACTTTTTGGTCTCTCACCAGCTCTTCCACTTGGTCATCAAAAAGAACTTCTGCAATCGGGTCATCGTTAATGGCTAGTTTTTCTGCCATTATTTCCCTTTCGCTCTGTTCACGATCCTGCATGTATTTTTTGAAATTGTATGCGCCGAGAGTGGAAAAAACAATGAGCAGGAGCGCGCCTTCCGGAAAACGGAATACGGAGGAATAGGCGATAAGGCGAGAATAAAGCAAGGCAATCAATAAAAATGATGGCCATAAAACGAATGCCATGTCTTTGATCCCTACTGAATGCGTACCAATGATCCAGGCCAAAGTCAAAACGAGGAGTACTAAAAGTGACGATTTGAATGAGATTCCCTTGATTTTGGCAAAAAGTGACAATCCATCGGCTACCATCAGCGCACTGAAATACAAGGCGCCAACTGAAATTACACCAAATAAGCTGCTCAGGGTAAGCTGGTTGAGATTATTTATTTCAAATGGAATAGAGGAGTTCAATACGAGCTCTTTGGCTACCTGATTGATCCAGGCGGCCTGGAGGAAAAGCAGAGTTGCACCAACGCTGTATACAAGAAGATACTTTGATTTGCCGTTGCTTTTTTTGGCCTGAGCCATGCCTTGTCTGGCCAGAAAGGACAGAACAAAAATCAAAATCACATTGATTAAGTAATCAACAAATGTTGGGGAAATGAACGAAGACGCATAGAGAACCGGATCAAAAGCAGGGAGGCTAGCGGTTGCGGAAGGCCAGTCTGCTTCCAGGCTTAAATAGCGAAGGCCCCCCAGGAGAACGACCACTGCCGGGAAAAGGATGTACTTTTTACCATCGATTGATCGGTAGATCAGCAAAATAGATAGCAAAACGAGCCCTCCTCCGATTAGTGAGACCAAGGCAAAGAAGAACGCTTTTGTTTGTGACTGAGCTTCTTGATCAGAAAAGGAGATGTAGAAATTCTGATGGTCTGCTTTCAACTTGACGCGACCTGCCGCTTTGGTGAGGTGTATTGCTTCTACGTTCTCTTGCTTGAAATCCTCTGTGAACCCACTGATTAGATACTCATTGTGATAAGGGAACGTTCTTGAAATGAGTATGGCAGAGATGTACTCGTCGATTCCGTCGGTAAAATAAATGAGGCGGTACCAACCGTTTTCGAAATGGTGTATCTCAGTGCCTAAAGTAGCGACTCGCCGCACGGATTCGGGGGATATCGTATTGTCTGACCAAAGTATCAGGTCATCGTTTCGAAAAACAAAAAGTGCAATATTTTCGTCCTGAAACATCTTTTTGAATTTTTCTGAGCGGATAGCTTGTGTGCGCCTCGGGCCATATTCCTTGATATCGGCCTGAAGTTCGTAGGTAATTCGAACGGCCTTATCGGTTTTATCATCAAGAACGCGAGCAAATTCTTTGGCCTGTTCCATCTTATTTGTTTCGGGTACAAAAGCAGATGAAATAGCATCCGCTAGCAGGACCAGAGCCAGGCCGATGACAAAGAAGAACAGATGAATCAGTCTATTTCGAGACATTGAAAAATTTCAATTGCGCAGCAGAAATTACACCAAAAAAAGAAACCCCACCTAATGGCGGGGTTTAGCTATCATCAAAATGATGTTTATGAATCGCTCAGTGCTTCCGCACCGGCTACAATTTCCAATATTTCGTTGGTAATTGAGGCTTGTCTCGCTTTGTTGTAAGTAAGCTTCAATTCTTTTACAAGCTCAGTTGCGTTGTCTGTAGCCTTGTGCATCGCCGTCATTCTCGCTCCGTGCTCTGCTGCATTCGAATCCAAAAGGGCTTTGTAAAGTTGAATCTTCAATGACTTTGGGATCAGTTCGTTTACAATCTCGTCTTTGCCGGGTTCGAAAATGTAATCGCTTTGTACCAAGCTTTCGGTGGGCTCAGGCGGAAGAATGGGAAGGAATTGCTCTTCCTTCAAAATTTGGACTGCCGCATTTTTGAACGAGTTGTATATGAGCACAACCTTGTCAATTTTTCCTTCAGCAAACTTGTCCATTACACTTTGAGCGATAATGGAGGATTCGTCAAAAACCAGGTTATCATAAATCGTGTGTGGTTCGGAAGGATAACCGACTCCGGGCACGTGGCTCGTCTTTTTAAAAATGTCGAACGATTTCTTTCCAATGGAAAGAACTTTCACATCGGCATTCGGGTGCGAAGCAATAACCGTTTTCACTTGTTTGATCACGTTGTTATTAAAAGCACCTGCCAGACCGCGGTTGGATGTAACTGATATAATCAACAATCGCTGTACTTCACGCTGCTGAGCATAAACATTTTCAGCTACACTTGGCGAATTTCCCACATTCTGCAATATTTCTTGCAGCTTTTCAGCGTAAGGACGCATGCGGGTAACCTTATCCTGAGCTCTTCTCAATTTAGCAGCCGATACCATTTTCATGGCAGAGGTAATTTGCTTGGTAGAGTTTACCGAGGTTATTCGCGATCGTATTTCTTTCAGATTTGCCATTTGCGCTTAAGCTTTCTTTGAAGCGAAACTTCGCTTAGTTGCCGTACTTTTCGCTGAGGTCGGCGGCTACTTTTTCAATCGTATTGGTTACTTCATCCGTCAGTTTACCTGCCTTCAATGTGTCCAAGACATCTCTGTGCTTCTCATCCATGAAACTGAGGAACTCTTCTTCAAATTCTTTGATTCGGTCTACCGGTACCTTGTTCAAAAGCCCTTTCGTTCCACAATAAATTATGGCAACTTGCTTCTCTACCGGCATTGGAGAGTTTTGCGCTTGTTTCAGGATTTCCACGTTACGTGCTCCTTTTCCGAGTACGGACATCGTAGCCGCATCAAGGTCTGAACCGAATTTGGCGAAAGCCTCAAGTTCACGGTACTGAGCTTGATCAAGCTTCAATGTACCTGCCACCTTCTTCATGGATTTAA
Organism: Cryomorphaceae bacterium; assembly: GCA_035268465.1. Classification (GTDB taxonomy): domain Bacteria; phylum Bacteroidota; class Bacteroidia; order Flavobacteriales_D; family Cryomorphaceae; genus JAKVAV01. Next base: position 10,474 of record DATFKV010000558.1, read on the forward strand.
TTTGAGCCGCACCTCCTACACGGGATACTGAGATACCTACGTTGATCGCAGGCCGCACCCCTGAAAGGAATAGGTTTGACTCAAGGAATATCTGTCCGTCCGTAATCGAGATTACATTGGTAGGGATGTAGGCAGAAACGTCTCCTGCTTGAGTCTCAATAATGGGCAGAGCGGTTAATGATCCGCCACCTTTTACTCTCCCTTTCAATGAAGGAGGTAGGTCGTTCATTTGCGCTGCGATTTCGTCACTATTGATGAGTTTAGCAGCGCGCTCCAGTAGTCTTGAGTGAAGGTAGAATACATCACCCGGATATGCCTCACGTCCCGGGGGGCGGCGTAGCAAAAGTGAAACCTCACGGTAAGCAACTGCTTGTTTTGAAAGGTCATCGAATATGATCAAGGCCGGTCTTCCCGTATCGCGGAAGAACTCACCGATAGCCGCACCCGCAAAAGGAGCCAAGAACTGCATAGGAGCAGGGTCTGAAGCGTTTGCAGCTACGATAACCGTATAATCAAGAGCGCCCGCGTCGTCGAGTGTTTTTGCGATTTGTGCTACGGTAGACCCTTTTTGGCCAATGGCAACGTAGATACAGAAAACGGGCTCACCGCGGTCAAAAAATTCTTTTTGGTTGATAATGGTATCAATCGCAACGGTTGATTTTCCCGTCTGACGGTCACCGATGATCAACTCACGCTGTCCTCTACCTACCGGAATCATGGCGTCGATGGCTTTAATACCCGTTTGAAGTGGTTCATCTACCGGCTGACGGTAAATAACACCCGGAGCCTTACGCTCAATCGGCATCTCGAGAAGCTCACCTTTGATAGGTCCTTTTCCATCAATGGGCTCACCAAGTGTGTTTACCACGCGGCCCAGCATGCCTTCACCTACTTGAATAGATGAGATAAGACCGGTTCGTTTTACTACGTCACCTTCTTTAAGTCCTTCCGAAGAGCCCAAAAGTACGGCCCCTACGTTGTCTTCTTCAAGGTTAAGTACGATACCTCTTAAACCGGTTTCGAACTCGATAAGCTCTCCTGCTTGGACGCTGGAAAGCCCGTAAATTCTTGCAATACCATCTCCAACTTGGAGAACGGAACCTACTTCTTCTAGTTCGGCGTCTGATTTGAATCCTGCAAGTTGCTCTTTGAGGATGGCGGATACTTCTGCCGGTTTTACTTCAGCCATGGTGTATTAATTAAAGTTGTGAGATGTATGGATTTTTTGAAAACTCTCTTCTGAGAGAATTTAATTTTCGTGATACTGACTCGTCGTATTGCTTATCACCGACACGAATAATGAAGCCGCCGATCATATTTTTATCGACTTTTTCGGTGAGTTCGACGTTGTCATATAAATTGGTAATGAAAGCAAGTGCCTTCTTTCTACCTTCTTCATTCAATGGAACCGCAGTGGAGATTTCTGCCGTCACAATTCCTTGATGCTCGCGGTAAACGCGCTGGAAGGCATTGGCTATTTCGGGCAATTGATCTTCGCGCTTCTTCCGGGTTACTAACTTCAAAAAATTTAAAGTTGTCGTTCCGATTTTACCCACAAAAATTTCCGCGAGGATCTTTCGCTTTTTCTTCGGTTTTACCACGGGGCTTTTGAGGAGTGTAACCAAGTCGGGGCTGGTGGCACAGGTTGCTTCAATCAACTTCATTTCCTCGGCAACAGACTCTAATTCCTTTTGCTCAATGGCATAAGAAAGAAGTGCTTTTGCATAGCGTTTGGCTGCTTTTGAATTCTGACGCATCAGTTCAATTTTGCTTCTTCGAGATAGCGATCAATCATTTCCTTTTGCTTCAAATCATCACTCAATTCTTGACGAATGACTTTTTCAGCAATGTGAATGCTTAGTTCGGCCACTTGTTTTTTCAATTCAGTAATGGCCGCCAGCTTCTCGTTATGAATATCTTCTTTAGCAGAGCTGAGAATCTTGTTGTATTCAGCTTCAGCTTTCTCCTTGGCTTCAGAAATAATTTTGTCTTTCGTGCCTCGAGCATCCCTGAGCATGATATCGCGCTCTAGCCTGGCTTCTTTCAAAAGCTCTTCATTGCTCGATTGCAAATTGGCCAAATCCTGTCTGGCCTTATCTGCAGATTTAAGGGCGTCGTCGATCGAGTCTTCCCGTTCGCGTATAGATGCCAAAATAGGTTTCCAGGCCATCTTGGCCAGAATGAGGACAACGATTATAAATGCAATCGATGACCAAAGTACTGTTCCCCAACTAACTGATAACATATCTTTTGCTCTTTAATGGTTTAATGAAGGGCCCTGACCAACCGTCAGGGCCATCTTCATCTTTTTTGTTTTAGAGTACAACCAAAAGACAAACGATCACTGCGAAAAGGGCAACACCTTCAACAAGGGCTGCTGCAACGATCATGTTTGCTCGGATGTCTCCGGTAGCTTCCGGCTGACGCGCCATTGATTCAAGGGCTGAGGCACCGATTCTACCGATTCCCATACCTGCTCCAATAGCTGCGAGTCCTGCACCGATTCCTGCGAATCCTGCATTTGCCGCTGCTTGCAAAATAATAGCTAATAATTCCATTTAGCTTTTGTGTTTATGTGGGTTAATAATTGCCTTTTTAATGATGCCCTTCTTGCTTGGCCTCTCCGAAGTACAGTGCCGCCAAAAGGGTGAACACGTATGCCTGTAGAAAGGCTACCAACAACTCTATGAAGAACATGAAAATCATGAACAATACGCTTCCGAATCCTACACCGTAACCGGCGGTAGCACTCTGCTGACCGAAAATTAAAACGAGGGAGACGAATGCCAAAATAATAATGTGACCCGCGGTAATATTAGCCGTAAGTCGTACCATTAAAACCAGAGGCTTAATAAATATGGAAGCAAATTCAATAGGAACCAGTATGAACTTAATTGGCAGCGGCACACCTGCGGGCCATAATATGTGGCTCCAGTAGTGCTTATTACCATTCACGGTGATCAGGATGAATACTACGGCGGCTAAAACCATAGTCACGGACAATGTACCCGTAATGTTAAATCCACCGATAAAGGGAATCAGGCCAAGCATATTGGCGATCCATATAAAGAAGAAGGTCGTCAACAAAAAGGGCATGAACTTCTCCGCCTTTGCCGCGCTGCCTATTGAGGGAATGGCAACTTCATCTCTGATAAAGAGGATTAACGGCTCCATAAACGATTGAAGTCCTTTAGGAGCTTGGCCTTTACGCTTTTTGTAAGAGCGCGCTACGGAACCAAAAATCAAAAGCAATAGGAGACAAGTCAAAAGTACTCCGGTCACGGTCTTTGTAATGGAAAGGTCAATTACCGCTTCGTTCATTGCTTCGCCGGTAGCCGGATTTACCGAAAGGGCTTCACCACCATCGGCATAGTAAATATGTTCGTGGTAAAGCACATAGTCCTTATAGGTGTAGTAGTGAAAGGACTCGGTATTTCCCAAACTATCCGTGTATTGGCCATGGTTCTCATTGTGGTAAAAGTGAGAGCTGGAGAAAACCTCAAACCCTTCATCGGTGTAAAGGATGATGGGAAGATAAATGGCAATATCACCGACAATATGAATTTCATGAGCATCGGCGATGTGATGCATGATCATTTCACCTGCATTGAAAGGCTGATCTGCTACGTGCTCTTCGGCATGAGCTTCACTTTCGTGGTCGTGTTCATCGTGATCGTGCTGAGCAGAGACGTTAAACGTTAAACCAGCAAATAAAGTCAGAAAAAGGATGCTCTTAGTGAGAGCTTTTCGAGTGGCTGTGTTCATCAGCATTGTCGGCTGTTTTCGGCGCAATTGGGCGTTCAAAAATCGACTGCAAAGCTATTGATTAAATATGGAGAATGAAATAAAAGATCAGGTTTTTTTAACACCTGTTGAAAACCTTCACAATACTACTGTAAATCAGCGCGATGAGGATCTTATGAGGGGTAAGAGATTTTTGATCTCAGCCACTAGGAAAAGCATGTAACCAATGAGGTAGCCTATCGCGGTAAATTTCAAGTTCTCCTTGTCCAAAACTCCAACCATCACCAAGATGATTGCCGAGAGAAATAATTTTGCCGTAAGCGAGCCCATGAAGCTGGCCACAAAAATCTGCGGGCGCTTGTCATTGGCTTTGACCAAAAAGCGGTGAATAAAGAAAGAGGCGATGGTGAGAATGGCAAATGAAAGCCAGAAAGAGAATGGAACTTGCTGCTCGAGCAAAAAGTTTGCAGAGACCCATGCTCCGGCACAAACCAAAATGGCAATAACTATTAAATCTCGGGTAAATATGCTCTTGGACTTGGAAGCCTTCATCGACTAGTGGTTCTTATGACAATGTATATGGCCGCGCCTACGCCTATCAAAGAGAGAAGAAGAGTGAACCAGGGTGTTTCCAGTTTTAGTTTTTCATCTATGGCAACGCCACCGTAAACTGCTGCCGCAATGGTTATGCCCATTTGGATAGCCATGCCGGAGTATTTGTAGAAGTCGTTTACGGGTCTTTTAGCCTCGTCCTTGTTTGGATTCTTCTTGTCGGGTTTGGGCTTGAGGCTCACTAGGGGTATTTTTGAATTCTTTGATCACTCCTCCACCCATGGTGCAGTTTCCTGTGAAAACAGCTCCGGGCTCGATGGCCAATTTCTTCGTGGAGATATCGCATTCCAATCGCGCAGTAGCCTTAAGGCTTAGCAGGCCATTAACTGAAATCTGACCGGTGATTTTTCCTTCAATGTCAGCATTTTCGCAAACTATTTCGCCATCAATAGTTCCTGAAGCTCCAACCACCAAGCGTCCCTTTGCGGTAACAGTCCCTTTTACGGTTCCATCAATTCGAATATTGCTATCTGTTTTGATCTCGCCTTCGATGCTGGTTCCCGATACGATTCTGTTTAACTTTTCAGGTGTTTGAGACTCGCTCATTTTGGCCATTTCTTTTGGGTTTGAACTTTTAAACATGATGTTTTCGTTGCGCGCTACTCAGAGGTAATTTTCCTCGAAGAAGGCTTGGTATACTTCAGCATTTTTATTGCGAAAAAGTGTGGTGAAGTTCTTCGTCGTAATAACGAAGGTTTGGTAATTTTTTTCGTTGATTTCTTTGAGTGCTGACTTGTTTACGACAAAGGTATTGAAGTAGTTCATAGCTTCTGCCTTATCCTTAAAACTTCTCACAATGATGATTTGATGGTCACGGTCGATGAAGCTGTTGGTGATTCTCAAATTATCATTTCTAAATGAAGCCGTGTTAAAATCAGCAATGGATTCTTTTAACTCTGTGGAGGTGGCTTCTGCCTTAGGGAAAATCAGAGCGAAAAAATGCTCTGAATCATCTTTGGCGGTGTACATAGAGGTATTGACAGGACTGTCGTCAACTGCGTCATCATCATCGCCTATATCGGCCTGCGGGTCATCTTTTTTCTCGTCCCTTGCCAATTGCGCCTTCAGCTCATTTAGTTGACCAAGAAGTTCGGCAGCTTTATCAGCCTCTTCAGTCCCACGAAATTTGGAAATGATTTCACGCAACTGATTCTCATATGCTTCAGATTGCTTTTGAGCACCTATAGTGAGGGCTTTTATTAAATAGTACTTGGAAAGATAGTTGTTGTTTGGCTCATCTCTAATCACCGTATTGCAAGCTAGCATAACGTCGTTGTATTGCCGACGGCTATACTTTTTATAGGTCGCTTCATAGGCTTTTCTTTCCTCTTCCACGTTTCGGTTCTTTTCGGTAATGTAGCCCGGATCGGTAATAAGTTTGGCAAATTCACTATCGGGGTAATCTGCCAAAATTACATTCTTGTAGTATTCAGAGTTGTCTCTAAAACCGGTTCCTACAAAACCACCCGATTCTTCTTTTTCCACATAAATGCGGTAGAGCTGATAGTGCGCCGGAAGTGAGGTAGAGCTAGTGTCGTACTCATTGGTTATCCGCAGAAAGGATTCGATGGCATTGTCGTCATCTCGCAGCCGCTCTTTATAGATGGTGCCAATCTCGTAAAGGGCATCGATAATTTCATTGTGTGCTGCCGCCATGGCCTCGTCACCAATGGGGAGTTCTGCCAAGTAGTCTTCGAGGGTCTTTTCTTCCTCCTCAGCTCCAATATCTGCCAGCAGACTGTCGCTATCTGATCCCTGAGAGGGCCCTGCCAAGTTAATGTCGGTTTTCATAGAGCGTCGCCAATTGTCTTCATTCGGCCTGTCTCCCCATCTACTTTTAAATTCTGTGAACCCCGAACTAAGCGCATTGGTGTTGTAGAAATACCATTTTCGACCTGAGCCTGAACCCCCACTCGATGAGAAGTTCGGTCGGTTTTGTAGCCTCTCCAAGGCATCGAGTTCTTCCTGACGTTTACGGTCTTTTT
>DATFKV010000559.1:0-2854 GCA_035268465.1 Cryomorphaceae bacterium
AGCGCTTGCATTGTCCGTATACAGCGGTTCGGTGAGCTTGGCCGAAGACAGAGGCAGCTTCCCGATTTTTGATTGGAAAAAAGAGGTGGAGAATCCCTTTATCCAGCGTTTGGCGGAAGCCAATCCTCAGCTGATCAAGGATATGAAAAAGCACGGTCGCAGAAACATCGCATCGCTGACCATCGCTCCAACCGGAACGACCAGTATGATGACGCAAACCACTTCGGGTATTGAGCCCGTTTTTATGGTATCGTATAAGCGCCGCAAAAAAATTAATCCCAACGACCAGAATACCCGCACCGACTTCGTCGATCAAGTGGGCGACCACTGGCAAGAGTTTGCCGTTTTCCACCACAAGTTTGCCGACTGGCTCACGGTGAAGGGATACGATATTGATGAGGTTCGTCACTGGAAAGACGAAAAGCTAAACAAATTGATTGAGGAGTCGCCGTACTTCAAGGCTACGGCCAATGACGTGGACTGGGTGAATAAAGTTCATTTGCAAGGAAGGGTTCAGAAATGGGTAGATCACTCGATTTCCGTTACCGTAAACATTCCCAATGAAACCTCTGAAGAGATGGTGGCCAGCATTTACGAAACAGGCTGGGAGAGTGGTTGCAAAGGCATCACCGTTTACCGCGATGGGTCGCGTTCAGGCGTATTGGTTTCCGATACTCCCGAAACGAAAGAAGTGGTAGCGGAGAACGCTGCTCCCAAAAGGCCGAAGTCGCTCGAGACCGATGTGGTTCGTTTCAACAACAATTCAGAGAAATGGATCGCCGTAGTGGGATGTCTGAACGGCCGACCTTACGAGATTTTTACGGGTCGTGCAGAAGATTCTTTTCACTTGCCGAAAGCGGTGGACAAGGGATTTGTCATCAAAAGCAAAGACGAGGAAACGGGCAAGAGCCGCTACGACTTCCGCTACCAAGATAAGGACGGGTTTTTCGTAACCATCGAAGGCCTGTCGCGCTCATTTGATCCTGAGTTTTGGAATTACGCCAAGCTCATCAGCGGAGTGTTGCGCCACGGTATGCCCATCGCTGATGTGGTACACATGGTCGACAATCTACACCTCAACGATGAGTCGCTCAACACTTGGAAAAACGGAGTCATTCGCGCCTTGAAGCAATACGTTCCTGCGGGTACGGTAGCCGAAGGAGTGGAGTGTTCGGAGTGCGGGCAGGAAGCTTTGGTGTATGAGGAGGGGTGTTTGAATTGTAAGAATTGCGGGCATAGTAAATGTGGTTGATATTTTGATGTAGGAACGTTGCATGCAACGTTCCTACATCAAAAAACCAAAACGTTCTATGACCTTTTTTAAACAAAAATCCAAAAGCCCGTTCGCGGGCTTTTTTCATTTTATTCATTTGAACCAGGCGGACAAGTAGCTGTTCTTTTATTAAGAAATCAACTATCCTTACTTCCGTCTTTTTGCTTGTTTCGTTTTTTGCGTTCAGCCAATCCCTCGAAGAATCTTGGGAAGCCGAGCAGAACTACCGTCAAACGGGAATGATGGTCCTCAGAGGTTGGGTTGTCGCCAATATCGCTTCAGGATTGGCAATGCGCTCCAATACTTCGGGAGTTGACTCGCGCTTTTGGGAAATGAACGCCATCTGGAATGGCGTGAATCTGGCCATCGCGGGATTTGGATACTTCACCGCCGCCAAATTGGGTGCCGACGATTCTGTCTCTGAACTCTACCAAGAACAAATGGGAATGGACAAAACCCTTCTCTTTTTTAATGCCGGTCCGGGACTTGGATAATTAGCGTATTCACTTTACCGCTCAGTTTTTTTTCAAGCCATTTAGCTCGTACTTTTTGCTCAAGCCCAATCTGCTATTGGGAAGGGAAATTTTTATAGTCGGGATAACCAGACTTTCAAAAGAGTCGTTTCGTTTTTAAGTCGGTACACGTGCTCACTCTTTGGGTACTGTTCTGAATCTACCAATTCCAAAGCAGAGGTTAGGTCTGAATCTCCGGCAGCAGTCCAGCCGGCACCTAATTTACCACCATTATCTCCTCTCACCATAGATCCCCCTAAAGAAATACCGGCATGGAAAATTTCTCCGTTGTGTATGTATTGAAAACCAACTGCCGTCCCGCGTTCAATTTGAGCACCATTCCATTGAATGCCTTTTTCCGTAAATTGAAAACGCGATCTCCACTCTTGCCCGCTTATCTGTGACAAATCATCATGATGGATATTAGCGCCCAACATATATCTCGTGAAAGCGACTGCATCGTAGCACACACCTTGCGCGTAATCTTGAATTCTGCCATTGTGCAATAAGTTTTCTCCTATAGCTCTTTTTTCGCGCGAACCTTTTTGGGCCTCTAGAGCACCTGCTGCAGTTATTGTCATTGTTGAAGTTTTGATTTTGCCTCTCAGCAAATAATTGGTTGTTAAAATGTATTGATATCATGTCAAATTTAGACAGAAGTTATAACTATGTCTTTGTTTTTTAGGGAATTGATTTAGGAATTTTCTTTCTATGCTTCGCCATATGTGTTTTTTCTAAACAAGTAGCGGGTTTATATCAAAATCTATTGATTGTTTTTTTGTCTTCAGTCAAGCACCACCTCGCGAATGATTTTAGTCTGGATCGGTTCAAGTTTGAATTTCATTTTCAACTTAAGCGCATTTCTGATTTTTTCATACATTGTACTGCTAATCAATTAATACAACCAATGTCTAGCCACATGCTTACCGAATCAGCCAAGAAAGTCATCAGACTTTCGGAGCAGTTGGCAGAGGAATACGCCCAAATGGATTACTCTCCTGAGCACATGCTTTGGTCAGTCATAGATGAGGATGTAGGCTTGAGAGATTTTTTCAAAAAGCTCAATGTT
>DATFKV010000560.1:0-3584 GCA_035268465.1 Cryomorphaceae bacterium
AATAAACCGCTCTGTGAGGAACGAGCAGAGCAGGGTTTTGAAAACTTATCGTCCCCCACCCAAGGATCACCAAGCCGACGAAGGAGTCGCAGGTGAATCTTTTATCAGCAATCATGATTTTTTCCCGGTGGAAAAAAGTCACGCCAAAACCTTCGTCCTTGCTTTAGTTCACCGAGGATTAAACCCTCAAATCTTATGATTCGCCCCGCCTGGGTTATTGAATCTATGCCTGTAATTTAGCATGTCGAGCTATAGCTCAATGAGGATTGGGCAGAGCAGGTTTTCACATTTATGCAGTTTTCTTCGCCTCAGGTGGAATCAAGCTGCCCACGTAGGAGGTGAAGAGGAAGCATAGAGATTGTCATAAGCCTGAATATTCACAATATTGCATCCTTTTAAATCCAAATCCACTTTCATAATAATGAGAAACAGAATCATCAATGCCGACAACTTTTCCCGACCTTAGGAGTTAATTGGCTACGTGAAATCGATTGCCCTACTTTTCTTTTTTGCTTTAGCATTGCTCACCCTTCAGGCTCAGGAGAATGCCATCCTTTCGGGAACCGTTCGTGATAGCCTCTCGGGCGAAACCCTTCCCGGGGCAACGGTTTATATCCCCTCTGCGAGCATGGGAATAGCCACCGATCCGGATGGCGAGTTTCAATTGGAACTCAAGCCGGGCACTTATGAAGTGCGGTTCTCTTACGCCGGATACAATCCCTCTATTGTAGATGTATCATTGGAAGCCGGAGATAGAAAAAGTCTGGAAATTCAATTGGGCAACATTACCTTACAAGCCGTTGAGATCAAGGCTTACATATCAGATTTCACTTCCGGAACGGCGATGAGTCGGAATAAACTTGACATGGAAACGATCAAGCTTCTCCCGGCTTTTTTGGGAGAGGTAGATTTGCTTAAAACCATACAATTGTTGCCTGGGGTTCAGGCGGCCGGTGAAGGCAATGCGGGATTCTACGTAAGAGGTGGCGGCCCTGACCAGAACCTGATACTTTTTGACGACGCGGTAGTCTACAATGCTTCACATCTGCTTGGATTTTTCTCGGTTTTCAATTCAGATGCCATAGAAGGGGTGGAACTTATAAAAGGTGGAATGCCGGCAGAATACGGCGAGCGACTAGCATCGGTCATAGATGTTTCCCAGCGAAAAGGGAGCAAAGAAAAATTTCAGGGAAAAGGTGGAATTGGTGTCATCTCCAGTCGGCTCACACTGGAAGGCCCTTTGATTAAAGACAAAGCCTCGTTTATCGTTTCAGGTCGGCGGACTTATATCGATGCCTTGGTGACCCCGTTCATCAGCGATGAATCCCAATTTGGCGGAAGCCAATATTTCTTTTACGACCTCAACGGCAGATTGGACTGGGATCTTGGAAATGGGAGTTCGGTATTTCTGAGTGGTTACTTCGGCGACGATGCGTTTGACTTTAGTAGTCCGCAAACGGAGTTCAAAACAAATGTGACTTGGGGAAACCGGATCGTTTCGGGAGGATATCAGAAAATTTTCAGCGAGGATGTTCAATTGAAAGTAAACGGATCCTTTACCAAGTACAATTTTGGTTTTACAGGAAGCCAAGACGATTTTTTGCTGCAAGTCAACAGTCAGATTACAGACTACCGCTTGAAGCCACAATTTTCGTTTAAAATTGGCAGTCACGAACTTAAAACAGGCTTCTCTTATATTTTCCACGATATCAGCCCGAACAATTCATCCGCCGAGCAAGGGGAGACCATTTTTGATTTGGGAGAACAACAACAATTTTACAGCCATGAGGGGGCCTTCTACCTTTCTGACGAATTCGATTTAAGCGATGTATGGAAAGTAGAAGCCGGATTGCGCATTTCAGCCTTTGCTCATACAGGACCGTTTACGCGCTACATCGTTGACGAAAATGGCTCCAAGCAAGATACCATTCGCTATGGTTCAGGTGAGACCATTGCAGATTATCTTGGATGGGAACCAAGGTTTAGCACCAGCTACAGATTCTCTGAGCGAGCATCGGTAAAAGCTTCCTTTACCCAAAATTACCAATACATTCATCTGGCTAACTTATCACCACTGGCACTGCCCACCGATGTATGGCTTCCAAGCACTGAGATAGTGCAACCTCAGTTGGGTAGACAATACGCAGTCGGCTATTTCCGACTCTTTGGGAATGGCGAAATTGAAGCATCAGTGGAAGGATATTATAAGGAAATGCAAAACCTGATCGAGTACAAAGAGAACACTCAACCCAGCGACGGGGTGGATAACAATGAAGACAATCTCTTGACCTTTGGCCGCGGAGAATCTTACGGGATTGAGTTTTTTGTCAGAAAAAACGTGGGTAAGACAACCGGCTGGATTGGATACACCTTGTCGAGAACAGAAAGACAGTTTGACGCGATAAATGCAGGAAGGTGGTACCCGGCAACCTTCGATCGAAGGCATGACATAGCCGTGGTAGTAGCTCACAGATTGTCTGACAAATGGACCTTCTCGGGAAATTTCGTCTTCGGAACGGGCCGAGCCATTACGCTACCCGTAAGTGGCTACTTTATTGAAAATACCTTGGTTTATAATTATTCAGAACGCAATAGTTTTCGAATGAGAGACTATCATCGCGTCGATCTTTCGGCTACCTACTCAACTAGTGAGACCAAAACCATCACCGATCATGTAACGGGCGAGGTCATTGAAAAAAGAAAGCGAATTCAATCGCAGTGGGTTTTTTCCATTTATAATGTATACAATCGACTGAACCCCTATTTCTACTATTTCGACAATCAAGGAGAGGCGGCCAACGGCACTTTTCAAGTTCAGGCCAAACAGGTATCACTCTTCCCTATCTTGCCGGCGGTAACATGGAATTTTCAATTTTGAAAAATGTTTGGCACATAGCACTCCTGTTGATTTTGTTCGTCGCTTGCGAAAAGGACATCGAGATTGATATCCCCCCCGCCGAACCCCGAATTGTGATTGAAGGGTCAATTGAAAATGGGTCACCGCCGATTGTTTTGGTTTCACGGACCAGAGGTTTTTTTGAACCGACGAGTCCCGAAGATATTGCCAACTTATACACGGATGATGCCACTGTTTTCGTAAATGACCAAGAGCTCAGCGCTATTTGTGTAGAAGATATACCCGAAGAATTATTGCTGCAGTTTGCAGACTTGGTAGGTATCACTACCGATGATTTGGATGATCTGCCCCTTTGCGGTTACGTTGGACTCGACATAGAAGGGCAATTCGACACATCTTATGAGTTGCGGGTAGAAATAGATGGTCAGGTTCTCAATGCAGTCACGCACATACCTAACCCCGTCATTCCCGATTCATCCTATTTTCGATTATGGGCGAATAGTCCTCGATACGGCTACGTCTTTACCAGGTTTTCGGACCCTGACACGCTAGACAATGCTTACAGAGTGTTCACCAAAAGGATTGGACCAAATGATAATGATAATCCGGTGGACGATATCTTTTACGCTCCCTTTGGCTCAGCGTTTCTCGATGAGTTTTTCAATGGGACGTCGCTGGAAGTAGGTTTTCAACGAGGACAGCCTTTCAATTCTTCACGACCCGTGGA
>DATFKV010000561.1:0-4720 GCA_035268465.1 Cryomorphaceae bacterium
ATCAAAGACGGTCTGGTAATCGCGCGTGGTGCCGCCGATGACAAAGGTCAGATGTACATGCACATCAAGGCTTTTGAATCCATGATGAATACCGACACGCTGCCATGCAATGTGAAATTCATGATCGAAGGTGAAGAAGAAATCGGATCAGATAGCTTGGAGCCTTTCATGCAAGCCAATAAGGAAAAGCTGGCCGCCGATGTGGTTTTGGTTTCTGATACGGCAATGATATCGAATGATGCGCCGAGCATCACCATGGGTCTTCGCGGACTTAGCTACGTAGAAGTGGAAGTGACGGGACCAAACCGCGATCTGCATTCGGGTATTTACGGTGGGGCTGTAGCCAATCCGATCAATATCTTGGCCTCCATGATCGCCTCTCTTCAAGATGAGAAGGGAAAAATTGACATTCCCGGATTTTATGACGACGTGGTGGATTTGAATGCCATCGAACGCGAAAAAATGAACGAAGCACCTTTTGACCTCGACGAGTTCAAAAGTGACCTCGGAATAGATGAAGTAAAAGGAGAAGAGGGCTACACGACTTTAGAAAGAACCAGCATACGTCCGACCCTTGATGTCAACGGCATCTGGGGTGGCTACACCGCTCCCGGGGCCAAAACGGTTTTGCCTTCAAAAGCTTACGCCAAAATATCCATGCGCTTGGTTCCCAATCAATCATCCGATAACATCACCGAATTGTTTCAGCGTCACTTTGAAAGCATCGCTCCTGACTACGTGAAAGTGAAGGTGACGCCGCATCACGGTGGCGAGCCTGCGGTAACACCAATTGACTCTGTGGCCTATAAAGCGGCGGAGATGGCGGTGGAAGAAGCTTTTGGCAAAAAGCCAATCCCGATGAGAGGTGGTGGATCCATTCCGATTGTAACCTACTTCGAACGAATTCTTGGCTTGAAAACCATTCTAATGGGATTCGGATTGGATTCCAATAAAATTCACTCCCCCAACGAAAACTATGGCCTCTTCAATTATTACAAAGGCATCGAAACCATTCCATTGTTCTTCAAAAACTTTGCGGAGCTTTCTAAGAAGTAAAGGGCTCTCTGCGCTCTTGCTTGCGGCCGTATCACTCACCTCGTGCAGCTACGAGGATGTAGAAGTGGAGAATATCACGGGGGTGAAAATTCAAAAATTGGACAAGGAAGGCATCAGCTTTACCGCCAATTTACAAGTCACCAATCCGAACGGATACAAGATTCACATCACCTCTACCGATGCGGATTTATTCTTGGACGGCAGGAAAGCAGGAAAAGCCAAATTGGAGAACAACATTGTCATTCCTGCGAATTTCAATGATGTGATCGAGGCAAAGGTGAGGACTGACTTTGAAGGTGGAAGCCTCAAACTCATTCCCATTATTCTCGGGGCTGCGGTGAGCAAAAAAGTGAACCTGCAAGCCAAAGGCACCCTAAAAGCCCGATCGTTCATTATTGGCCAAAAATTTGATTTCGACTATACGCACGAAGCCAAGTTTTAAAAATATGAGCAATTCAAAGTACACCAATGCACTAGCCGAGGAAGACAGTCTTTACCTCTTGCAGCATGCGCACAACCCGGTTAATTGGATGCCCTGGGGAGATGAAGCGCGGCAAAAAGCCGTAGATGACAACAAGCCGATGTTGGTGTCCATCGGCTATTCGAGTTGCCATTGGTGTCACGTAATGGAGCACGAAAGTTTCGAAGATGAAGCGGTAGCGGAGATCATGAATCGCCATTTCGTCTGCGTAAAAGTAGACCGAGAGGAACGTCCCGACATCGACCAAATCTACATGGAAGCGGTGCAGATGATGACGGGACAAGGCGGTTGGCCGCTCAACTGTTTTACCAATCCCGAGGGGAAGCCTATCTATGGTGGAACGTATTTCCCGAAAGATCAATGGGTTCAAGTGCTCAAGCAATTGGCGACACTTTGGAATGACAACCCCGAAAAAGCCAACGAGTACGGCGAGAAGCTCACCCAAGGGATGAAGGTCTCAGGGGTCTTGCCTCCACCCGACCCCAACTCTGAATGGCCTGCGGAAACACTGAAAGAAACCGTGGACAATTGGAAAACCCGCTTTGACAACCACCGCGGAGGACCAAATAAAGCACCAAAATTTCCCCTTCCGTCCAATTACTCGTTTCTGCTCAAGTACGGTTACGTCAATCAAGACCGAGAAACTCTTGACCATGTAAAGCTGACGCTAAATGAAATGGGGCGCGGAGGAATTTACGATCAAATCGGCGGAGGTTTTACCCGCTACTCCACCGACTCCGACTGGAAGGTTCCCCACTTTGAGAAAATGCTCTACGACAATGCGCAGCTGCTCACCCTTTACAGCGAGGCTTACGCTGCTTTTGGAGATTCGGAATACCTCCACACGGCCAATGGGATCAAGACTTGGCTGAGACGGGAGATGCAAAACGGGCATGGCGGCTACTTTTCTGCCATTGATGCAGATAGCGAGGGTGAGGAAGGAAAGTTTTACATCTGGGAAAAAGAATATTTGGAAGCGACGTATCCTGACTTTTCCAAGTTTTATCATTTGGACCACAATGCCCTTTGGGAAGGAAAGATCATTCCCGTTCGCAAGGGAACCATTTCAGATCTATCGACGGAATTGGATTTACCGGAAGAGGAACTTGTTTCTGAATTGGCCGCTCTCAATAAGAAATTATTGGCTGACCGAAGCAAAAGAGTGCGCCCGGGAACGGATGACAAAAGTCTCTGTTCGTGGAATGCCATGTTGGTTACCGGATTTGCCACTTCTTACCTTCACACTCGTGATGAGGCCGATTTGGCGGAAGCCAAAAGCATCTTGGGCTTCATCGAAAATGAGCTTTTAGATGCCGCTACTCTGGATTTGAAGCATACTTGGAAAAAAGGAAGAGCAAAGATCGATGGGTTCATCGAAGACTATGCTTTTTTGATTGAAGCCTGCATCACGCTTTACGAAGCTACCTTTTCGGAAAAATACTTGGAGCGCGCAAAGGAGCTTTCATTCAAAGCACTCGACCTTTTTTACGACGAGAAAACGGGAATATTCTTCTTTACGGCTCACCATCAAACAGATCTGGTGTCGCGACCGATGGAATTGAGTGACAATGTGATCCCCTCTTCCAATTCGGTGATGGCGGTGAATTTCATCAAGCTTTCTTCTTATTTCCGACTGCCACATTTTGAGGCCGTCGCCAAAAGACTGCTCAATGCGGTAGAGAAAGGCATGACGGAATACGGAGGGGGCTATTCCAATTGGGCTGAGTTGTGGCTTAGGCTTCGCATTGGTTCGCCCGAGCTCGTAGCGGCGGGAAAAGATGCACTCCAAAACATGGAGAAGCTCGAGGTATACGCCCCGCTTGTGGTGAGAGCTGCCTCCGAAGAAAAGAGTCAACTGGAACTGCTGAAAGGCAGACTAAATTCAAAGGAACTCTCGTTCTACATTTGTCAAAATCGATCCTGCCAACGTCCGGTAAATTCTTTGGTGGAAGCCGAAAAGGAAATCGTGAAAATTTTCGAGAAAAATTGAGAAAGACCATCTTGCTATTCTTTCTATTGGGAATACTCTCCAATGGATATGGGCAACTCATCTCGCTACCCGAGGGAAAAAGCTTCGAACCGGTAAGTAAGTTTAACCCGCTCTTTATTGCGGCCAATGGTATCTCGGAAATTGAGATTTTGGACGAAATCAAACCCGATGGCGAAAAAATCAAGCGGACGGGAAGAAAGGTCGTTTACAAGTTTAATTCGAAAGGAAGAACAGTTTCCATACAGGAAATAACCAAGTCGCGAGACACATTGCTGACCATTTTTGAATACGCAGAGGGAAGGCTCAGCTGTGAAGTAAAAAACGACCGCGCAGGTCTCTTTAGCTATTGCTATACGTATGACAATACCGGTCGTCCGAATTCTTTAAAATACTCCCGTTTGGGAAAGAAAAACCCGGAAGGACAGCGAACTCAGATTTCTACGGAAACGTTTGAACACAAGGTCTACGACACTCAACTTCAAACGACACAATTCAATACTTCGGGCAGGCCCTATCGGAAAGAAATAAGGTACTACGACGAAGATGGCTACTTCTTGAAGTACGTTTCGGATTTTGTAATGACCAGTCGGCGAGAAGAGGAAAAGTACAGTTACGACAGTCATGGTCTGCTTTCGGTCAAAGAAATAAAACGCCCGAATGAGGAGTTCTCGAGACACTACGAATACGATGAAGTAGGCAACTTGCTGGCAGAAGAAACGCACAAGAGCGGCACAAAAATTGACAGAAGAGAATACGTTTACCGCGGTGAAGACATGCTGATTCAAGCTGAGTTGACCCGCGACGAGATAAAGCAAGCCATTCGCATTCAAAGCTATACGTACAGCTTTAGATAGGTCCATTACGAAGTGTTATTTTTGCACCAAATCAGAATAAAAGACATGAGAAAATCCATCATTATTTCAGCGCTTTTGGCGCTCATCACCATCACGTCCGTTCGGGCAGATGAGGGAATGTGGTTGCCAATGCTCATCGAGCGTTTGAACCAACGAGATCTACAAAAAATGGGGCTGCAATTGACCCCGGAAGAAATTTACAGTGTCAACAATTCCAGTCTAAAAGATGCCATCGTTTCCATGGGTGGCTTTTGCACGGGAGAAATCATCTCGCCTAATGGCCTGATGCTTACCAACCACCACTACGGTTTTGACGCCATCCGCGAGAACAGTACGGTA
>DATFKV010000562.1:0-4617 GCA_035268465.1 Cryomorphaceae bacterium
CCATCCGAACCATCCGATCCATCGAAACCATCCGAACCATCCGATCCATCGAAACCATCCGCCATCCGCCATCTGCGCCAAGATCCATCGTAAAAACGTTGCATGCAACGTTCCAACCATACCATCCGCATACCGTACGTACACCCGAGGCACGCAACGATCCAAAACGGTGACTGACAGCGCATCGGCAGGCGAATGTTCAACACCTTTCCCGTAGGTTATCCCCTCATGCGCTGGCCGCTCGATCACCTCTTCCACAGCCATCACTTTACCCTGAATTCCATCAAGCGCCTGCCGTCCATCGGCTCCGATCACTTCCCCCTCTTCGCCTCGCTTTCTTACACCCCCGCTCAAAAAGACCGGCAAGATGGCCTCACCGCCGAAACCGAAGACCGCCAACGCGCCTCGGCCATCGTCCAAGAAATGAGGGTGAGCAAAGAAGCGGTGCCGCAGCCGAATGAAGAAAAGACCGGGTATTTCAAACCATTCCGCAATCCGTCATCAACGGCTCGGCTATGAGTAGTTGGTGTGTGGGTTAGCACTTCTCTTTACCCGTACACACCAAGCTGGAAATTCCGAATTAATTTCCAAAGTAGGCGACTACAATAAATTACTTATATCGATTTTTTTACTTAGTCGTTTTTTCTTTCATCAGTTTCAAGTATCGAATATTCAAAGTTGTCAGACCAACCCCATTTCAAAGGAAATACTTGTCTTGAGCGCCCTTCTCTTATCATTCCTGCTTTTTCGAGCACCTTGATTGAGCCAATATTTTCAACGGCACACCCCGCTTCAATTCGATGCAATTTCAGATTTTCAAATCCGAAACGTATTATCGCTTTTAAAGATTCAGTTGCGTACCCTTTTTTCCAATAGTCTGAATGTATTTTATACCAAACTTCCCCTCGTTTATATTTTTCGTTTCCTAGTTTAAGTCCAAATAAACCAATGAATGCTCTATCCAATCTATTTTCAATCGCAAATGTGTAGTTCTTTATTTGGCTCAGCGCATTATCCGCAATCCAGGGTTCAATTATATTTTTGGTCTCCTCTAAACTTTCAGGAATACCAAGAGCATTAAATTCATCTGTTTCAGGTAAAGAATGTAATTTGTGAATCGAATCTAAATCTGAAAATTCGATCAATCTCAGTTTTATTCTTTCTGTTAATAGTTCGACTTCGGTCATTTTTTTAATTAAGCACAACAATCCCGCAAATCAAAAGATTGAGAACCTTCTTGGGATAGGGAATAGCGTTGTGGCCGATGACGGGAATCGCACAAATGCTCCCCGCAAAAGTGAAAAGCAACTCTTTATTCCTTCCCGTCGGATGATTCTTGCTCCATTTTGTCATTCTCTACCGCTTCTTTCATTCCGTCCTCAACCATGGAGTAGAATTGATCCAATTTGGGCAGAATCACTATGCGCGTCCTTCTGTTGGCAGACCGACCTTCGGGCGTGTCATTGCTTGCTTTGGGCATGTAATAACTTCGACCCGCAGCCGTCATGCGGTTGGGCTCTACGCCAAAATCCGTTTGCAAGGTTCGCACGATGGATGCCGCACGCAATACACTCAAATCCCAATTGTCGGTGATGCCGGCTTTGCTGATGGGCACGCTGTCCGTATGGCCTTCCACCATAAACTCAATTTTGGGTTTGTTTTTGACCACTTTGGCTACCTTGCCCAAAACGGATTTAGCCCCGTCGTTTACCCGGTAACTACCGCTGGAAAAGAGCAGCTTGTCTGAAATGGCGATGTACACCACCCCTTTTTCCACATTCACTTCAATATCCTCGTCTTGCATGTTTCCCAGTACTCCCTTTATGCTGGTTACCAAAGCCAGCGTTACGGAGTCACGTTTGGTTACCGCATCGCGCAGGTAGTTGATTTGAATATCCTTCTCCTTAATGCTCTCCAGTGACCTCTCCAAATTCTTGGCGCCTTCGCTCGATAGCGTGGTCAGGTTTCCCACATTATTTAAAAGCGATGAAGTGGTCTCGTTCAAATTCTTAATCTGATTTCTCAAGTCGTCATTCGACGTTTGCAGCGCCTTGAGTCTCTCCGTCAAAATCGTCTTATCGTCTTCGCATTTCTTCATATCTGCGGTGACTTCCGCCAAAGCAGTATTGCAAATTTCTTCTCGCTCGCTCACGGCGGCAAACTTTTTATTGGATACGCATGAGCTCAGAAGTGTTCCGGCTATCAAAGCCACTATGGTTGTATTTTTCATGTTCGGGTTCTATTGGGTTATGTGATTCCAGCGCGACATACAGCCGCTGCAAATTCCAAAAAATATAGCCATGCGCCCTTTCAATGGTGCAACTATTATCATCAACTTATACAATTTTGAACCTACCGGGAGTCAAAGGGGTGCCTTGAACCAAATACCTCTTTTCGCAACCGAAATCTTGAGCGACCTGCCTTTCGAGAGCGTTTGAGCCTGGCAGAAAACTTTCCGAACAACCCCATTAAAACCAACTGTGAAATTGCCCGAAGCACATGGATCGGAATAGGAATATGGAATGGGAATGCGCCGGGCTCCGGCGACCGCTGTACGCAATGATCTACTTTTTCTTAAAAATAATCCTAAACGTGCTGCCCCCGGATTCTCTCGATGCCACTTCAATACTTCCATCCATGGCATAGACAAATCGATGAGCAATGAAGAGGCCCAGCCCCGTCGACGATTCATGATGAGTAGGCTTACTGTCCAGCGTGGTAAATTCCTGAAACAACTTGTGTATCTCCTCCTGCCTGATGCCCGGGCCTTGATCGTTTACCTCTATAATATGCTCGTGAGTCGTTGATTTTAATACCAACTGAACTTCCTTGCCCATTTCGGTATACTTTATGGCATTGCTTACCAGGTTATCTATGGCCTGTTCCAAATAGCGCGGATCTACCGAAGCGAAATAATCCCTGCTTCTGTCAATGCACAGCTTCAGAACGATGTCCTTTCTAGCCGCTGAGAGTCGAAAATTATTGGCTACCAAAACCAGAAGTTCTTGCAGGTTTACCCTCTGCATTTTAAGGTTTTCTTCCATGTTTTCAATCGCACTGATACTCATCACACGATTGATCAAGTCTGTCATTTTAACCGTAGTATGACCGATGTGGCGCAGGTATTCTCCCGTGGATGACGATTGCCGGTAATCATCGGTTTCTTCGGCAAGTTTCAAGAGTCCCTCAATATTTTTCAAAGGACCGCGAAGATCGTGCGCAACGATTCCCATCAGTCTGTTTTTATCCGCATTCAATTTATTCAACTTTTGATTCTTCTTGCGAATCAGAAAGTACATCAGGATAACGATTGCCGTGAAGACCAGTGAAGTAACCCACCCTATGATGATGAGCATATTTACCTTTTCTTCGGCCTCCAAGGTTTGATCGAACCGCAACTCCCGCTCCTTGCGACGAGCTTCTTGAAGCGCGAGTTGATTTTTGAATTCATATTCGGCAGCGACACCCGAGGCTTTGGAAACTTCATTGGATCGGTTCAACGAATCCGAAAAGCTTTGGTATTCTTCCAGATGTCGGAGCGATTCTGCTATGTTCCCGGCATCTTTCTCTGCTTGGTAAAGTCCTTCAAGTGCTATCTTGATTTCGGCAGCCATCAGCCCTTTCTCCGCTATGCCCAGTGCCGACTCAAAACGCTCAATAGCCGCTCGCGGATGTCCTTCTTTTATATCCAGGCGGCCCAGTTGATTGTAAATCCCCGCAGTGATTAATGCCTCCTTGCAGTCCAGGGCTTGGGCCAATGCTTTCGCATAAAAGTGACGGGCGCTGTCGGGCTCATTTCGGTGCATAAAAATGGTACCCAGTCCTTCCAAAGGATAACTTGCAAAACAGGTATCAGGGGTTCCGCCAACCAGTTGGAGCGAACGCTTTAACATAGCAATGGCCGATGCCGTATCTCCTTCGTGCAATTCTATCTCGGAAAGATTATTGAGAAAGGTGGCTTCACTTGCTTTAAAATCACCAAACTGTGCGGTTTCCAGCGCCTTATTGTAAAAAGTATTGGCTTTCACCGTGTCTTTCAAAGTCATGTAAACTGTGGCCAAGTTGTTGTCCAAAATCATTTCTGCCTCTGTATCCTCCGCCTCTACGGCCAGTTCTTTTGCCTGCAAATAGTATTCTATCGCTTTGGAGTAGACCCCTTGATTGTCATAGATAATCCCTATTTGATTCAGGGTCATGCTCATCCTTGCAGGATCATCCGTTCCTTTTAGAATTTCCTCAGAGCGCTCAGCCCACTTCATCGCTCGAATGATCTTGCCCGTTGAATAGAGGATATACGCATTGGAATAAGCGGCATCACTGGCCAACGCTTTCAAATCGTTTGCCTTGGCCAATCGGTACGTCCTTTCATAGGCGGAGATGGCGGAATCCTTGGGCCCGATTTCTTCATACACGAATCCCAAATCATAGAGTGCCAGAACGGCCGGTTCTACCAAACCCGCCTCCCAAAACCCCGTAAAGCCTCTATTCAGTAGCTCCACTCCTTCTTCCAAGCTTTCGTATGACCGGTGGTATCCGTAGTAAGCCGCTGCTTTGTAGCGGTACTCGGGAGGCGTGTCATCGGTAGCCAGATTATACGCTCTTCGTGCAAGTGCTAAT
>DATFKV010000563.1:0-7438 GCA_035268465.1 Cryomorphaceae bacterium
TTTAGATTTGAGCACACTCAAAGGACCAACGGATGGCGATTGAATGCGGGTTTCAATTTGGAAGATGTGACGTATTCAAACAGCACTTTCAATGAAATCAGTGTGGATACTTCCGTTCAGACGGTCAATTTCAATTCAGAAATTAATTTTCAGCGATTTGGTTTTTTCGGGTCGATCAACCGCAGCTTTCTCGAAGAGCGCTTGCTTTTGTCTTTCGGGCTGAGAACCGACTGGAACAACTGGGCTGAGAGTATGTCAAACCCCATCGATCAGTTATCCCCGCGCTTCTCTCTGTCTTACTCTATCACCCCGGAGTTCTCTTTTCAGGCCAACGTAGGTCGATACTATCAGTTACCGCCCTACACGGTAATGGGTTTTCGAAACAATGCGGGGGATTTGGTAAACCAAGAAAATGGCGTCACTTACATACAAAGTGATCATTATGTGGCAGGATTTCAATACGTCTTTCCTAGCAATACCAAGATCTCGGTGGAAGGTTTTTTCAAAGACTATGCGAACTACCCTTTTACAACGCGTGACAGCATCAACTTGGCCAATCTCGGAGCTGATTTTGGTGTGATTGGAAACGAGCCGGTTGTTTCCTCCGGTGAGGGACGATCTTACGGACTGGAGTTTTTGATTCAGCGAAAGCTCTACAACGGTCTTTTCGGAATTGCGGCTTTGACTTTGGTGCGAAGCGAGTTCACCGACAAGAATGGCGATTATGTGCCTTCTGCCTGGGACAATCAATTTATTCTGAGTTTAACGGCCGGTAAGAAATTTGCCAGGAACTGGGAAGTCGGTACGCGCGTTCAAGTTTTGGGAGGCCCACCCTTTACTCCGGTGGATGCTGAAACTTCGTCATTGATACCCGTTTGGAATGTAAACAATAGAGGAATTCCCGATTACAACCGCCTCAACGTAGAGCGTGCGCCCGTAAGTTATCAAGTGGATTTGAGAATTGACAAGAAATACTTCTTCGAAAAATGGTCGCTGAATCTATACATAGACGTTGAGAACATTACAAACGCCGTAGTGGAATTGGAACCCTTTATTGATGTGGTCCGCGACGATAACGATCAGCCCGTAGTTGATCCCAACGATGATTCTCGCTACCTACTGACTAGCATTCCGAATCAAAGTGGAACGCTTTTGCCCAGTATTGGTGTTGTAGTTGAATTCTAACTCAAGTTTCCCAATAAAGGCAATTTCAGTTAAAGCACTCCTGCTTTGGTGTGGTAATTTTGCCCTCCTGTATCGACCAGGTCCTGATAAAATTCGGCCATCTCTTCGATGGTTTGATCCGTATTTAGTTTCTCGGCGATTCTGCGTTTGGCTAGTGCCCCCAATTTTTCTGTCCAGTCTTTTTTGTCGTAAGCAGCCCACATCGCGTCGGCAAGAGCTTTGGAGTTTTTAGACGGTACCATGAATCCGCTGTGAGCGTGCTCAACGAGGTATTTGTTTCCCGGGATATCCGTTATCAGAGGCGTCGTTCCCAATGACATGGCCTCGATGGCCGATTTTGTAATGGATTCACCATAAATGGAAGCCAAAAGAAATACATCACTCGCTTTGTCTATTTCCAATGCATTGGGCTGGAATCCGGTAAATATGACACGGTCTCCATAGCCACTGTCATCGGCCATTTTTCTGTATTCTTCCGTTTCGAGACCATTTCCCACCATCAGGAGATAGAAATCCATGCCCTTCGGGAGGTGGTGCAGCGCTTCCATAATGTATTTTACTCCTTTCATAGGTCGCGTATTGGCCACACAGGTGAAGACAAAACTTCCGGGCTTTACCCCAAATACCGAAAGGTCAGCAGGTTCTACATCCTCGTACCACTCAAGCCGGTGGCCCTTGTTTATGGTCACTACCTTCTTCTTTGCAATCGATAATACCTGCTTTCGAAATTCCTCTTCTACACCTATGGAGTTGCAAATAATTTTATCGACTCGCGGATGGTAGTACTTGGTGTAAAGGGCGGGATCAAACCATTGAAGATTTCCTTGGTAGCCTCGGTACAAGACTACTTTGACGTCGAGGCCTTTTGCAGCCCTGATCCCATTTGTAGACGCTTTACTGTTGTAGAGCTGAAGGATATCAATTTCCTTCTCAATGAGATGTTTCCGGATTTTTTCAATGGCTTTGGAGTCGAATTTTTTCTCAGGGTGGAAATCAATCACATTGACTCCCGCTTCCTTGAAATTCTCCACATAGGGTGAATCGCCATAGGTCATGACATCGATTTTCCAACCTTTCTTGGCAAGCCCTATAAAAATCTCTGCTTCAGGTCTTACGGTTACTGTGCTGCGGTAATTGCTGATGACTAAAATCCTTGGCGTCATACCGCGAAATTAAGGTTTCTCAACTTGGTACAAAACCAAAGTGTTTTGCATCCACTTATCTTTAAATTCGAAGTGGATTTCACCACCCATGTTTAGGGCGTATTGTTTTTCGCCGAGTAGCCACGTTTCGGCAATCGGTTGTGCCATATACAATAACCTGTTTCCCGTGCTCAAGGAGTAATAATAGGGGATCTGATAGGCAAGGAGAGGGGGAGTCGCCAGGCTGTCTTTCAAAAAATGATTACCGGCCAGTGAAAGCTCGGGTTGAAATGAGTAAGGGTATCCTGTCCAGTACACATCTTGTCCTCCGGCCAACTCTATAATGCGATCCATCTGATTTGAATAATGCATCGATTTGCTTTCAGCCGCCTGAACGGGAAGAATACAGATATTGTATGAAATTCTCAAGAAAGCCAACAAGAGAGCTACGTGCAAGAAGCCATTTTGCGGAAACCGAAATTGAAATAAGGCTATTGCCAAAAAGAGAAACCCACAAATGAAGAAGTCGATCTGTGCAGTTTGCTCAAGCGGCAAAACTTCCAAAAATGGTAAAGCGATAAACGCCAATCCGATAATGACCGCAAGTATGGCTGAAATTCGACTCAGCTTAAAATCAAACTTTTCTGTTTGGACAAGTTTGGAAATGAGCTGCGCGATTAAAATGGCCAGAAATGGAAAGAACGCATAGAGATAACGGTTTCGCAATTCAGGAGCGATCCAATAAATCCAAATATTGACACCGATAAAAACCAAGGAAAAGACGGCTAATGGCGACTGATTCCACTTGGCTTTTTTTGACCAAATGAAGAAGATACTCCAAGGCAGAGTGATTTGAAGTAGTTGAAGCGGAAAGGTGTAAATGGCTTTGAAGATGCTATCATATCCTGCATTATTTGCTGATTTTGATGAGCTCTCTGACCAGAGGTTAAGCATAAATGCCAAGGCATTTTCATGCTTGGAGTAAGCGAAAAAATATCCTCCTACGAGACAGGTGAAAAGAAGAATGCCCGCTACGTGTTTCCAAGAAAGGAGGCTTTTCCAATCTCTTACCCAAGCGAGATAACCGAGCACCGTGAGCCCTTGGAAGGCAACTGAGGGTAAACCTTTGGTGAGTGCACCCGCTGCGGCAAAGAAGTAAGAGACCAAGAATAAAAGTAAGATCTGCTTCTTTTGGTGAAAATGGAAGATAGCCGTTACTTGGAGAAATACGAGCAAAGCGTAAAACAAGTCTATTTCTCCTGCATTGACGGCACCGTAAAAGATCAAATCGCCAAAGGTCAAAAAGATGATCGGAGCGAAAAGAGCCGTTTTCCACTCATCGTGTTTTCTTAATAGCCAAAATAGGAGAGCCGCAATTATCCAAAGGGAAAGGACTCCCGGAAATCTCACGGCGGAAGGGGAGAAAGAGTCATGAATGAGAAATGAGGTAGCCAGAACCCAATTGTACACGGGGGGCTTATTGTAGTAGGGCTCACCGTGAATTTTGGGAATTAGTGCATTATCGCCGAGCAGTGCTTCTATACCCACCACGGCTCTTCTGGGTTCTTCGGCTCTAAGTCCCATTATGTGATTGAAGCTAAAGTACCCCACGATCAAGAGAGCGAGCAATAGAATGACCTCGAGTTTCCCGACTTTATTCATCGCGTCAAAAGTTCAAAAATTTTCTGAAGGAGCGCGAATTAAATTGAACAAGCGATGCAACCCGATGTTGAGTTCTCAAGACTCTTGTTCCATTAATTCAGTGTTTTGACTTGAAAGAACTAGTTTCGTGCAACTTCCCATATGGTCGTTGCGTCAATTAGAAAACCAAGAATGCTACTTGAAACCAAGAGCATCATTGCTGCAAATGATGTACCTTTTGGCGATAAAATTTTGAAACCAATATGTTGAAGAAGAATTTCTTCCTATTTATCTTATTGTCCGTGGCAATAGTTTCTTGCAAGGAAGATGATGAGCCGCCAACACAAATAGATCCTACTCCTCCCATTAGTGCGTTGCCCGTCAATGTTGATTTGGACTCTTTGCCTTATCAAACCTTGGAGGAATATAATTTTTTCATTGGTGATGAAATTTCAGATTTGACTCCTAATGAAGGGCTATTATTGTACGAGCCGATCACCCAATTATTCACCGATTACGCAAAAAAGTCGCGTTACATTTGGATGCCGGAAGGGGTGTCGGCAAATTATGTATCCGATTTTGAGTCTTTCGATTTTCCCGATGGCTCAATTTTGATCAAAAACTTTTTTTACGAGAATGTCCTGCCAACAAACGAGAGAAGGGTGATGGAAACCAGACTCATGTTTAAGCGAGATGGGGTTTGGGAATTTGCCGATTACGTTTGGAATGATGAGCAAACTGAAGCAGTCTATGACTTAGGAGGTCAGAATAAACCCATAGATGTAGTACTTGATAACGGGCAAACCTTGTCCATTAATTACCGCATTCCCAGTGAATCGCAGTGCATCACTTGCCACAAAATCAATGAAACTCCTTCACCGAATGGTCCTAAGCCTCAAAATTTAAATGCAGATTTAGAATACCAAGACGGTATCATGAATCAATTGATGAAATGGGCAGAAATGGGCTATCTGGAACCAACCTATCCCTCAGAGATAGAGACCGTGGTCGATTGGGAAGATGAATCGCAACTCTTGCAAGACCGCGTGCGTGCCTACCTCGACGCAAACTGTGGGCATTGCCATAAGCAAGATGCCCATTGTTCTTATCGAAACATCCGTCTATCCTTCGAGGACAATGATAGAGAGAACAATCTTGGTATTTGTGTTCCTTTCGATGAATTTGTACCCGGCCAGCCGGCGATGGACTACATCATTGAATCCGGAGATGCCAATAAGAGTATGCTCATCTATCGAATGCTCTCTGAGGAAGAAAATATTCAAATGCCCCTTATTGGAAAAAGTGTAGTCCACCAAGAAGGATTAGATCTTTTGACTACTTACATCAATTCACTGGAAGAAACCTGTAATTAATAAAACCATGAAGAAATTTTACCTCTCATTTTTAACCCTTGCTTGTGCCGGTGCCATTCAAGCGCAGAATACCTGTGCCGAAGCGCTGGTCATTGAAGCCGGAATGCATGCCGTCGACACTGTAGATGGCCCTGAAATCCCTGATCCTATTTGCGCTCAAAACGGCGATGGCGCGACCAATAGCGAATGGTTTAAATACCAGCCCACTGATACTTTCGAGTTAACGATTACCACTTCTCTTCCCGAGAATGAAGGACTGGACACGCGGGTGCACCTTTACACAGGAGAGTGTGGAGATTTGATTTGTGTAGATGGAGATGACGATGGAGGTTCGGTTTACCTCTCCCTATTAGAGGTCACTGTATATCCTGAATTTACTTATTTCATCGCTTTTGATGATCGATGGAATTCTAATGGATTCGTCTTTGAAGTGATAGAAGATGAATTCATTCCGCCTCCACCACTTTTATTTTCATTTACTCCGCAACCGCTGGAGCTGGAAGGAATTTTGAGAGGTGCAGTGGATATGGATGGAGATCATCTCGATGATATTATCGCGGTCGAGAATAGCGCCGTCAACATTTCCATTCAAGGTACTTTAGGTTTGAGTGCCGTCAGCCTTTCAACCCCGAACGCTGCCTACTCACCTTCTTGGAGCTTAGCTGCCGGAGATATTGATGGTAACGGATGGAATGATTTGGTTTATGGAGGTGGATCGGGCGCCAGCGTGATGCTTCGCGCAGATGATGGTCTTTCTTTTGACCAACAAATCACGAGTGATTTCTACCTCTTCTCACAAAGATCAAATATGGTTGACATCGATAATGATGGAAATCTGGATGTCTTTGTTTGTCATGATGTTGAGCCAAATACTTATTTCATGAATGATGGTGATACACTGGAATTTATCCAAGGAGGACTTGGTGATGACGAGAATGGTGGAAACTACGGTTCTATTTGGACAGATTATGACAACGATGGAGATGTAGACATGTTTATAGCCAAATGCAGAGGCGGAGAAAATGTGATTAAGATTAATGAAATGCACCGCAACAACGGCGACGGCACCTACACTGAAGTAGGCGAAGAGATCGGTTTGGCTGATCCTGTTCAAACCTGGTCTTCGGCTTGGGGAGATTACGACAACGACGGCGATATGGATGTTTTTGTCGGTGCCAGCTCTTTTGCGGATGGATCGCATAAAATGATGGTCAACAATGGTGATGGCACTTTTTCTGATATGACCGACGGAACAGGGTTAGAAGACTTTAGTGGTACAAGTATCGAATGGGTCACACATGATTTTGACAATGACGGCTATCTGGACATTATGGGCGGTGGCGGCCGCATCCTCAAGAACAATGGGGATATGACTTTTACTATTACCGTCGTGGAATTCTTCAATGGCCCGGTCGGCGATCTCGATAATGACGGTTTCTTGGATGTGGTCTCTAGCGGTCAAATTTATTTTAATGATGCCAATGAAAACAACTACCTCGTGGTCAATACAGTTGGAACAGAAAGCAACTCCAACGGAATCGGCTCACGAATCACTGTTTACACAGAATCTTTCAGTCAAATACGTGATATCAGAAGTGGTGATGGATTCCGATACATGAGCTCACTCAATGCCTATTTTGGTTTGGGGCAGGATACCGAAATTGATAGCGTAGTAGTTACTTGGCCTTCAGGTAGTGTAGATGTTATATATGAGCCCGAGATCAATACTTCACTAACCGTAATTGAAGGGTCTAACCCTCTTTCTATCGAAAGTGAAATTCAGACCTCTCTTAAGGTTTATCCCAATCCTGCCATCAACGAATTGTTTATCGAAGCCTCTGAAAACTTAACAGGTAGCAGACTCGACATCTTTGACGTGCAAGGAAAGAGAGTTCAATCTCAGGTATTAAATTCCAACAGAATTGATGTTTCAACATTAGAAACCGGCAATTACATCCTTCAAATTCAGCTTAACGAAGGAACCGTCGAGTCTAAGTTTTACAAGAAGTAGTCCAATAGTTTTCAATGCAACCCCGGTCGTCAGATCGGGGTTTTTTATTTTACACATATTCCTTTTTACATAAATGAATCAGGCCT
>DATFKV010000564.1:0-3210 GCA_035268465.1 Cryomorphaceae bacterium
TTGAAAAATTTTAAAGGAATACTCATCGTTGTGGCCAATCCCCTGGATGTCCTGACCTATTTTTATCAAAAATACACGGGCCTGCCCCGGAATCGAGTTATTGGCACGGGTACATTTTTGGATTCTGCACGATTGAGAGAGGTTATTGGCAATAAGCTCAACTTAGAACCCAAATCTGTTCATGCAAATGTCGTGGGCGAACACGGCGATTCGTCCGTGGTCATTTGGTCAGGAGCTACCATTGGTGGTATACCCATCCGCCAATGGGATGGCTGGAAGCTTGAATATGAGGCAGAGATTGAAGAAGAAGTTCGCTCAGCGGCTCAAGAAATAATCAAGCGAAAAGGTGCAACAAACCATGCCATAGGTTTGGTGACAGCTACATTACTCAATTGGATTTTAAGAGGAGAAAGAAGGATAGTCACCCTAAGCACCGTCTTGGAATCTGATTCAGATTTCGGTGATGTGGCTATGTCTGCACCTGTTATGATTAGTGAGGGCGGGATAGAGAGAACCATAAAGTTCAATGCTTCGGCTAAAGAAAGAGCGGCGGTTCACCGTTCGGCGGAAATCATTTCAAAAGCAATCACATCGGCAAAAGGTGCTTAAAGATCTTTTAGAACGATCTCCATGGAATCAATGAAGACTTCTTGTTTTTCGGGGTTCCAAATGTAAAGAAGTAACTCGCTGTCTTCGCCTTCCGGATAGGGCAGTCTGAATTCTGTCTTTACGGTATTCCACGCACCGTAAATCGTTCCTTGGCGAAGGAGGTATTTTTCTTCTCGATAAAGTGATTCGCCGTTTTTCTCAATGGAGATAACCAAGCGGGGTGAGCCTTGAGATTCTGCATAAATCTCCATTTCAATGATTGCAAAGACCTGCTTTTCAGCAAAAGCCGATGTAGAATCATAAGGCACTCGAAGTGTGGCAGAGTATTCTCCTATCCGGTAGGCAGTTCTGTCTGCTCTGTTTACATAGTTTTCAGGGCTGAATTCCAGCCGAGATTCTGTATTTTCAAAATCCTCTACTATGGAAATCAACCGCTCGCCCGTATGCGTCGGAGAAACAATGTCTTGAATTTTATAGAGCTCCATCTGTGTTGTTTCGTCACGTGCAATGAGCACACTCGTTTCTTGCGGATATCTTGCGGTATAGGGTAATTCGTCAACGTTCAAACCCGAAAGCTTAAGGGTGTATGGATTGAAAAGGAGAAAGCTTTGACGGTTTTCTATGGTAGCTTCTTCCAAACTCGAATAGCGCCGCACTTTAATGTCCGTGGTGTCAAAACCGAGGTAGTATCGCGTCAGGCGCTCTTGAACCGGGCTGGTGTAAATGGTCGATCCGCTTTCGAGATTCTTCAATTGATCTATCGTCCAGGCTTTTTGTTCGGAATACTTCACCTGATCCGACCACCAAAGCATCTCCCAAGGAAGAATGAGCATGATTCCAAAAACCAAAACGGGAAGGAGAGCCTGAGCTTTTCTTGCCACCACAGGAATTGAGCCGATGAGAATCACACCGGACAGCGGGAGCCAAAGTTTTTCAAATTCTTTGAAATCAATGAAGTATGCGGCAAGGGCAAAAAAGATTCCGATTATCGGCAGCGAAAACCTATTTCGACCCTCAGAAACAAAATTGGAGAAGACCAAAGCGGATGGCAAAGCCAGAACGGGGGTTAAAAACAGGTAATGCCGTACATCCAAACACATGGGATTGTAAGAGGTGGGCGAGATGGTCATGAAATTTGCCGAGAGCAAGAACACCGCACCTGTTATTAGCGAAAAGCTGAGTAGGGTAGGTTTGGCTTGGCTTAGCCTGAATCTTTTGCCAATCAAACCTGCCAAGAGAAAGATCATTCCGGGCAGAAGGCCTCCTTTTATACCCATCTTCCAAAACCCGGTGGCTACCCTTTCGAGCAGAAATTGAGGAGGCAGGTCTGCGTAGCTGCAGGCGTTTAAATAAGCGTTACCCGCTATGGCGATAAATCGACTCGAAATCGATCCCGTTATCCACCAGTTGACTAGAAAATAAATGACGAACAGGACAGCTCCCGAACCAATGGCCGCGATCCAAAAAGCCTTTTCTCTCTTACGGTGCATATCAATTAAAAAAATGACCAAAACCCAAGGCAGGGCGAGCACAATCGTTCCTTTGGCTAAAAAGCCAAACAGCAGAGAAAGGGAAAATGCGATGGCAAAAGCCATTTTTCTCTTCCCGAAATTTTGGGTGCCCCACCAATAAGCTGCCACCGCTGCGAAAACAAAAAAGGCCACGGCCATGTCGGGCATAAGCTTATCGGTGTAAAACAAGAACCACTGAGGTAGCAAAGCAAGTGACAGGCCGATGGATAGAGCGAAGGGACCTTTTTTCCAGAGCAGAGCCGAGAGTAGGAGTGCAATGAGAAAACTAAATACAAGCGCCGGGAGCGCAGCTCCGGTATCGTTTATTCCTACCAAAGCGAAGGCCACGGCCGTAGGCGCTGTAACCGATAAGCGGTGAGAAAAGTGATTGGAATAATCGGGTTGACCCTTTAACAGGTCCACTGCGGCCTCGGCGTATTCCATATCGTCAAAGCCGTAATGTCCCGTATAGACTAGATTGTGATACAACAAGATGACGAGAAGATGGATGATCAAAACACTCCAATTCATCGCTTTCTTTCCGATCATAGGCTGAAATTACAAATTTGTGATCGATGGTTTGAGTGAAGAAATCAGGCCGTCCTGGCAGCAAGCCAAGCCATCGGGATATAAGCAAAGATTAAGTCCACCGCGATGAACCAAGTGGGGGCAGGGATTTCAAAAACACTCATGATACCAAAAATCAAAAATAAAACCCCTACGGCATAGGCAAACTTCGTTTTGTGGGTGGCAGCAATCTTTACTGCAATGAATGCACCTGCAAGGGTTCCCAATGCATGTGCTAAAAAGGGCATGATAAAATTAGCTGCCGTAAACCGATGCATATTGTCTGCTAGGCTTTCGGCATTCATTGGGTCCACGCCTTCCGGCAACGGAACTACCATAGGGCTGAGGAGAATGAGAGCCATATTTACGATTCCGGCTAAAAAGGCTCCCATGATGATAGCAAGAGAATTTCGAATGATTTTGTTCATGGTCGATAAAGGTTAGTTCGGATTGAAAGATAATGGTAATTTTCAGTGTCATTCTATTAAAATGAGTTCGCCTTCTCCCGAATCTTCAATCATGT
>DATFKV010000565.1:0-17456 GCA_035268465.1 Cryomorphaceae bacterium
TAGGATTTGTCTTCTGCGTCTGGCTTGCCGGAAAGATTTACCGAGTGGGAATTTTGATGTATGGGAAAAAAGTGAGCTATAAAGAATTGGCCAAATGGTTGAAATATTAAAAAGAACTAGAAAGCCCTTTAAACCTCTTGCCTTTCCGGTCATTGCCTTTTCAATCTTGTTGGGCATGTCGTCTTGTGAATCGAACTATGAGATTCCTGAAAATATTGATGCTGAGTCATTCATCCAATTGGAAGAAAGCGGCTTTACGCTCAAAGGTGAAAGGTTTTTCCCTGTAATGATAAATTACGTTGCCGACTTTCGCCAAATAGGCGATACGAGCGTTTTGGGTGTTCATTATTTATATGAAAAACCCGAGGGTTATGAGTATTTTTCGATAGATAGTGTCAAGCTGCAACGCAAAGAACACCTCAACCTCATCAAAGAAATGGGGTTCAACACGATCAGACTGTGTTTGGATCGCGTCTGGCAAACAGGCGACAGCATAGCCTATCCGGCAGCGGGGGACTACCTCTATCTCAACGAGGATAATGACAAGATATTCAGCGCCATAGATGACTTTGTAGCGGATGCTACTGAGCTCAATCTTAAACTCATGATACTTATTCCACCTCCGGTGCAAAACGAGGTGGTGAAAGAATACACCATTTCGATGCTCAAGCACTTCAACGGAAATTCCACCGTCTTTTCTTATGATTTTAACAACGAGCCGCTTTACGATCGAGAACATTCTGCCATCCCCAAAGCGGAAGTATTCAATATCGTTTCCGAGTGGAAAGAATGGATGGAAACATACGCTCCATTGCAATTCATTACGATCGGATATTCAGAGCCGATCGAGGTTTTCTCTTGGGATCCTTCCATACTGCCGGTGGACTTTCTTTCCTTTCACACCTACAATCCCTTGAGAGTGCCAAATGAAATATACTGGTATGCCAACTACAGCGGTAAGCCTTGGATGATAGGTGAAACGGCTTTGCTCGCCGATGGAGATGAAATTCCATATGAGTGGCAAGCAGATTATATGAAAGATTGTTTTGACCGCACCGTAGCTTGCGGAGGTATCGGATTCGGATGGTGGGGTTTTCAAGAAGTTCCACTGGTAGATTATGCAGAAGAAGGCACGGGGCTAATGACCTCTGATGGAACGGTCTATACCGGCGATAGCCTGCTGCCCATAACTGCCAAATTCAAACCGGCAGTGGATAAAATAAAAACACTTGATGCGGACGAAGTAGACGCCAATTGCGAGAGAAAAGCCAACTACTTCAACATGTTGGGTTACTCCAACTACGTATTGTCCGGCAGGCTGGAAGATGAAAGTGGCGAACCCATAGAAGGTGGTTTAATCAGGGGTTGGAATGAATACTACTCCATTGGCCAAAACACCTTTTCAGACGAAGAAGGAAACTTCAAACTGTACAGCAACGACCGTGTTTTTCATGTAATGATCAGTGCGCCCGGCAAGGAAAAGAAGGAGTACCACGAAAAAATAGAATATAGCGCATTGGAAGAGGTTGCCCTAAGAGAAGAAGATTTGCCCAATCGCGATTTAGAATACCAAAAAATAGACTACCGCAATTATTTGCGAACCGATAGCAGCACGGGTAAACCGATCTTTTTTGACTACAACCCCGGTATTTTCACGAATGCAGTTTATGGACAATCGATGGGTACAATTATTCTTCGCCCCTGGAACGACATCGAATAAACTTGATATTCCGTTATCTTTGAAAATCACATAAAAACCTAGAATATTGAAAATAGGAATCATCGATTTGGGAACGAATACCTTCAATCTGCTCATAGCCGAGTTGGATAACAAGGGAGGGTATAAACCCACGTATCGTTCTAAAGTCGGTGTAAAACTCGGTGAGGGTAGTTTTGAAAAAAAATACATCACCGAAGCCGCTATGCAACGAGCATTTTTTGCTTTGGAAGCACAAATCACAGCGATTAAAAATCAATACTGCGACAAAGTATTGGCATTTGCTACGTCTGCCGTAAGAGGAGCTTCGAACGCTGATGATTTTGTGAGAAAGGTAAGAGAGCGATTTGGAATCACCATTCATGTAATAGACGGCGACCGGGAAGCCAGCATGATTTATAACGGAGTGCAGCTTTCGGGAGCGCTCACCGATGAGAATGCCCTCATTATGGACATTGGTGGTGGTAGCACCGAATTCGTGGCTGCCAATGATCAGGAAATTCTATGGAAGAGAAGCTACGAATTGGGCGTAAGTCGTCTCTTGGAAAAGTACAAACCCGGAGACCCAATAAGCAATACCACGCTTGAGGAAATTGAAAAAAGTTTGGAAAACCAAATTGGCGATGTTTTTGAAGTGGTCCAAGAGGAAGAGATTAAAACCTTAGTGGGTTCATCGGGATCATTCGATACTTTTTCGGATGTGATCTCAAGACGCTTAGGTAATTTTGAGGAGACGATAAATCTCACCAGTCTGGACTTCGACCGTGAGGCACTTGACAAACATCTGAACGAATTGGTATCCTCAACCAGAATTCAGCGTGAAAGCATGGACGGTATGGTAGCGATGCGGGTAAATATGATCGTAATGTCGGCCATATTTGTCAGGCTCGTTCTGAAAAAAACCGATATCGAAACAGTGAAATTATCAAAGTACTCCTTGAAAGAAGGGGTACTTTTTGAAGTATTAAAAGGAAATCTATAAGATGGCATCCATTCTGATCATTGACGACGAAAGAAGCATTAGAAATACCCTTCGCGAAATTCTCGAATTCGAAAAGTTCACCGTAGACGATGCCGAAGATGGCCCTTCCGGTTTGAAGAAGCTCACCGAAAACCCATACGACGCCGTTCTCTGCGACATCAAGATGCCAAAAATGGACGGAATGGAAGTCTTGGAAAAGGCACTGGAAAATGGAGTGGAATCGCCCATCATCATGATTTCCGGACATGGAAATATCGAAACGGCTGTAGAAGCCATTAAGAAAGGGGCTTACGATTTTATCGAAAAGCCGCTCGACCTCAATCGCACCTTGGTGACGCTGAGAAACGCGATGGAGCGCGTCAACTTGGAAGAAGAGACGAAGACACTCCGCAAAAAAATCAAGTTGATTAAAGGCTCGAACATCGTGGGAGAGTCAAAAGCAATAGAGGACATCAAAGAAATGATTGCCAAAGTAGCACCGAGCGATGCCAGAGTTTTGGTTACGGGTCCTAACGGTTCAGGAAAGGAATTGGTAGCCCGACAGCTTCATGACAATAGCAATCGCGCCAAGTCACCCTTTATCGAAGTCAATTGTGCAGCCATCCCGTCAGAATTAATTGAAAGCGAACTATTCGGCCACGAAAAAGGTGCCTTCACCTCAGCAGTGAAGCAGCGGAAAGGAAAATTTGAGCAAGCCGATGGGGGAACGCTTTTCTTGGATGAGATCGGCGATATGAGTGCTTCGGCTCAAGCCAAGGTACTGAGAGCCTTGCAAGAAAATAAGATCAATCGAGTGGGTGGCGATAAGGACATTAAAGTAAATGTTCGCGTCATTGCTGCCACCAACAAGGACCTCAATAGTGAGATCAAAGAAGGCAACTTCCGTGAAGACCTCTTTCACCGCTTAAGCGTGATTCTCATCCACGTGCCGTCACTAAACGAGCGCATCGACGATGTGCCATTGCTGGCCGATCACTTCTTAGACACCATTGCTCAGGAACAGGGAAGCCCCAGAAAAGAATTGACCAAAGATGCTTATGAAGCATTGCAATCACTTAATTGGACGGGTAATATCCGCGAGTTGCGGAACCTCATAGAACGTTTGATCATTCTTTGCGATAAGGTAATAACGGGAGAAGATGTAAAGCGGTACGCCAATCCGGGCAAGTAAAGAGTTACTCTTTGATCGCCTCGATGATCGGACTCCCTGTCATGCCCGAAGGAAAAGGAACCCCCATAATCAAGCTTAAGGTTGGCGCTATGTCGCGAATATTGGTTTCGCGGTAAACCTTTCCTTTCTCAACACCAAAACCATATAAAATGAGCGGCACGTGCTGATCGTAAACCCAAGGGCTACCGTGGGTAGTACCCGTATTGCCGTAGCGCATCCACCCGCTTTCCAAGATAAAAACCACATCTCCCGACAAGTAGGGATGCAACCCCCGCTGCAAATTTTGAATGGGAAATTCTGCCGACCCCGAGAGCCGAACTTTCTCAGCCGGATAAGCCGCGTAGACTCCGGGCATTCGACTGATTTCATTTGCCAAATAATCAGCTAAATCACTCTGCACTATGCCCGCCTTTTTTAGTTTCTCACGGTCAAAGTAAATTTGATTGCCTTCCAGCTCTTCCACCATTTCGATTCCAAGAGAATCGTAGTCGACTAGAATTTGCTCCATTAATTCCTTGTTTCCACTTCGATCGAAGTATCCACCGGGCAGATTATTATCTATGGAAAACTGCGCCACGTCAGCGGCACCGTGGTCGGCGGTGAGCATAACCGTGTATTTGCCTTTTCCCACGTAGTCGTCTAAAAACTCCAAAAATTTGCTCAAGTCATTGTCCAACTTCAAGTACATATCTTGAACCTCAAGCGAACGAGGCCCATAAGCATGGCCCATATAGTCGGGAGTGGAAAAGCTCAAAGCGAGAAAATCCGTAATATCATCCTGTCCCAGCTCTTCATTTATCACGGCTGACAAACCAAATTCCAGAATTAAACTATTTCCCCAAGGAGATCTTTTTAAGACTTCCTCCGGATCATTCTGCTCAGCCAAGTCTACCAAGTCTTTCGGAAGCACGGGATATTTTTCACCCACATAGAGGGCCTCATAGGGATTGTTGTCGGGAAGGCCGGCGGTATAAGCTTCCTTTGCCAGCAATGGCTGCCAACCTTTAGCAAAAAAGGTATCCACAAGGTTCAGATTGTTGAAATCGCTAACCCACTGAGGCAATTCATCCATATAAAAAGAACTGGTGATGAACTTCTTGTCTTTGTACCAGTAAGCTCCGTCGGCCAAATGACCACCCGGCAAAACTGCACCTCTGTCCTTTAAGGATACAGAGACGACCTTGGAGTTATTGTTCCAAAAGAGGTTGAGCTCATCCGTCACAGTAGTTGTTTTGAGATTTCTGGGACTCATCTGCCCGGAAGCTCTGTCTACCCCCACCGATTTCACACTTTTGTCTTCCACGCAGTACATTCCCTCCTTCGTTATGGGGTCGTACCAATCATTGGCTACAATGCCATGTACGGCGGGCGTCGTGCCCGTATAAACGGACGCATGTCCGGGACCGGTAGAAGTCGGCATATAAGAAAATCGGTGATTGGCACCATAAAATCCGTCGTTCAGCAAACGCACGAAACCACCTTTGCCATAGAGGTCAGCGTAGCGAGTAAGGTAGTCGTTTCGCATTTGATCAATGACGATCCCTACCACCAGTTTAGGTCGATCGTCAGTGTCTTGCGCCATAGTTAGCGTCGATAGTAAAATGGCTGCTGCTATTCCCAAGGTCCGATTCATGCAATGTATTTTGAGAGGTAATACAAGATTACCATACAAACCACTAAACTAACCAAAACGTTTGCCACCGCCATAAGGAGATGACCGTCATGGAGAAGCTTAACGGTTTCATAACTAAAAGTAGAGAAGGTGCTGAAGCCTCCGCAGAAGCCGATAACGGCAAATGAAATCCACCATGCTTTCATCCCATCCTTGGCGACTAGCCAAATAAAAACGCCTAAAGCGATACAACTTAAGATATTCGCCGCTAAGGTTCCCCAAGGAAAAGAACCCGGAATGAGCCTCATCATCACTCTACCGGTGACAAACCGCGCGACGGAACCCAATCCGCCACCCAAGAAAATTGCCACTAAGTCTCTCAGGGTAATTTCCATATAAACCGATTGAGCAAGGTGAATACAATCCATCCGACCAATGCACCTAACAGACCCCCGCCAATGATGTCGGCAGGATAATGGACTCCGAGATAAATACGCGTGTAAGCGACCAGTCCCGAAAAGAGAAAGATGAAAGGCGCCGCCTTTGGATATGGCTTTCGAAAAATCAAATAAAGAAAGGTTCCGATGCCAAAAAAGTTGGTGGCGTGAGAACTGACAAATCCGAATTTTCCGCCGCGGTAATCGTTCACAATGTGCACCTGATCGTAGAGTTCCAAATTCCTGGAAGGCCGGTAGCGTTCAAACACTTCTTTAAAAAACTCGACAGAAACGCGGTCTCCTATGGTCACCACAACGGCGACACCCAACAATGCCCAGAGCGCCATCTTCCAATCATACGCTTTGGCAATGGCCCAAAGAAAAAACAGGTAAAGCGGAATCCAGACATACTCGTCGCTCATCCAGTACATGGGCTGATCGAGCCAGTCGGCGTGCAGGCCGTTCAGCCAGAGAAACAATTGCCGATCCCATTGTTCCAGCTTTTCAATCATTCCTCAGAATTGAGTTTTTTCCAGATTTTATCCTTGAGTTCTGATAACCCCACTTGAGCAACGGAAGAAATAAAAACATGATCTACCGGTGGCATCTCTGCTTCCATTTCTTGTTTTAGCTCCTCATCGAGCAGGTCACTTTTAGTGATGGCCAAGAGTCGATCTTTGTCCAGCAACTCAGGGTTGTAAGCTGCCAGTTCTTTGATCAAAATGTCGTACTCCTTCGGGATGTCGTCGCTATCAGCGGGCACCATGAAAAGCAAAAGACTGTTGCGTTCAATATGTCGAAGAAAGCGAGTCCCCAACCCTTTTCCCTCACTGGCACCTTCGATGATACCCGGAATGTCGGCCATGATAAAAGAGCGGTCGTTTCGGTAACTAACGATTCCCAGATTGGGCACTAAGGTGGTGAAGGGGTAATTGGCAATTTCGGGTTTTGCGGCAGAAACCACTGAAAGAAGCGTTGACTTTCCTGCATTGGGAAAACCTACTAAACCTACATCTGCCAAGACCTTAAGTTCGAGAATTCGCCAAGCTTCTGATTCATCTTCGCCCGGTTGGGCAAAGCGAGGCGTTTGCCGAGTAGCCGTTTTGAAATGAGCATTCCCCTGGCCTCCCCTACCACCTTTGAGCAAAATATACTCTTGTCCTTCTTCCGTGATTTCCGTCAATACTTCTCCCGTTTCGGGATCCTTGGCCACTGTACCGAGAGGTACTTCGATAATGGCATCTTCACCGGACTTACCGGTACTGGTCTGCTTGCTACCGGCCTCACCGTGTTCGGCTTTAATGTGTTTGCGGTATTTGAGGTGAAGCAGCGTCCATAGCTGCGAGTTCCCTCTAATGATCACGTGACCCCCGCGGCCGCCGTCGCCTCCGTCGGGACCTCCTTTTGAGGTGAGCTTATCGCGAAACAGGTGCTTGCTTCCGGCCCCACCTTTTCCGGAGCGGCAATGAATCTTTACATAATCGACAAAGTTGCGATTACTCATGGCGTTCTATCGCGTCGAATAATTTCTCACTGATTTCGTCTATCGAGCCAACGCCGTCCACTTCCTCGTATTTGTTCTTGGCCCTGTAGTAATCAGCTACCGGAGCGGTTTGCTTTTTATACACGGCTATACGATTGGCAATGATTTCGGGATCGGCATCATCTGTTCGGCCACTCACTTCTGCACGTTTTTTCAAACGATCTTTGAGTTCCTCATCATTTACGACCAAAGCCAGCATCACCGTTATGGACGTATTTTTTGATTCCAAGAAAGAATCCAGTGCTTCTGCTTGGGCGGTGGTTCGTGGAAATCCATCGAATATAAATCCATTCGCATCGGTATGTGCATCTACTTCGGCTTCCAACATTTTGATGGTCACCGCATCGGGAACGAGTTGCCCCTGGTCGATGTAGCTTTTGGCCAAATCGCCGAGTTCGGTATGCTGCTTCATATTTCTTCGGAAAATGTCTCCCGTTGAAAGGTGAACCAATTCGTATTTTTCAACGATTTTTTCGGCTTGTGTACCTTTTCCGGCTCCCGGAGGACCGAATAGAACCAAGTTGATCATAATCAGGATTTAATTTGGTAAATGTCGTTTAAGTTTCTTCCCAGACCATCGTAATCGAGACCGTAGCCTACCACGAATAGGTTCGGGATTTCGAATGCTACGTAATCGGGTTTTCTTTTTCCGATGAAGGCATCGGGCTTATAAAGCAATGAAGCCACCTTCACGGAAGCCGTATCCTTCTCTTTCAAAATATCCATTAAGTAATCCAAGGTGTGGCCGGTATCTACGATGTCTTCCAAGAGCACCACATGTTTTTGATGTAAATCAGTGTTGAGTGACATCAAATCAGAAATCTTTCCGGTAGATTCCGTACCACGGTAAGAAGACAACTTGATAAAATTGACCTCAGCGTCGAACTCAATATATTTCATCAAGTCTGAGATGAAGCGGAAGCAGCCATTGAGCACTCCCACGAAGACAACGTCTTTACCCGTGTACTCTTCAGCCAATTTATTTGCCATTTCGGTGATGGCGTTTTGGATCTTCTCTTCTTCAAGGTAAAGGATAAACTCTTTGTCGTGAAGGGATACTGACTTCATTTATGTCGTTTTTTAGAATGGCGAAGGTAGTGAATCCTTCAACCTTTGCGGGAGGATTGAGGTTTGCATTTATTAAGAATGGGTAAGTTTGCCCCCCAAAAAATGAGTAACGTGAAAACTTCCTTAACTGCAATTGCCGCAATCTGCTTCTTAACCTCGGAAGCACAGTACAGCAGCCCGAATTCTTCCCTCACCCTCTCTTTGCAGGATTTGGTGGAAGAATCTAACGGTGCCGTCCAATTTTCTGACGATACCTATGAAATCTACGAGAACATTACCATTTCAGAAACGGATACTTTAGTAGTAGAAAGTGAAATGGTTGTTTTGGACGAAGGTGTATTGATCACCATAGCAGGAGGATTTCTGTGCACGTCATCCTCTTTTTCTCAGCTCAACTGTTGCGACGCGCACTACGAAGGCTTCAGGTTCGAGGAAACCGCGGTTGCCGACATCTTCAATACCCTTATTTTATACGGGGGAGGAATCCAAGTTCTCACGGGAGATTTTCGATTAGAAGCATCAACAGTCAGCTACCACAATACGGGCCAAACGACCGGTGCTGCCGTAGATTTGTCGACGGGAAAACCCGAAATCATCAACTGCACCTTTTTGCAAAATGAAGTTGCGGCGATTGGTAGTGCGGCAAATTCGGATGCCGCACCCTTAATTACAGGCTGCACCTTCAATGGAAATGTGACCGACAATTCGAATCGTCCTCAGATCAATTTGGGACCCTCGGGCACGGACACCACCTTCGTAACGCAAAATATCATACAAGGAGACCCCTCACTGACAAATGTGGGTGGAATGGCTTTTTCATTGTTGGTAGGTGGCGAAGGACATTTGGTTTTTTCAGGCAACGAGGTTTTCGATAACCGCTATGGGATGACGGTTTTCGGTGCAAATGTTACGTCCCGAATTACAGACAACGCATTTCTGGACAACGACACGCAGCAAGAACCGTTTTTAGGGGGCAGTGGTATCAGCATCACGGGTTTTGGAGAAAACAATCATCTTATTCTCAATAATGTTTTCGTGGGAAATCTTTGGGGAATCACCCTGATTACAGATGCCAAGGCAAATTTGGGAGAAACCGATAACCCCGATATAGGGCCAGGAGGTAATTTTTTCAATAACAATGGAAATGAGGGCGCTCTTTACGCTCTCTTTAACAATACGGAAAACACCATTTTTGCTCAAGGCAATTGCTGGGATTCCTCCGATGACGACCTCACATTGGCAGAGGCTGAGCTTGTCATCTCACATGTGATGGACGACCCCGAGTTGGGAGAGGTCATTTTTGATCCTTTGGGTACTTGCAGCGGATTATCAGCAACTACGACTAAGGGAATTGAGATGAATCTATTTCCAAACCCAAGTTCGGGAAAAGTTAACTTCACATCTCAAGCACTCATCGAGAGTATCGAAGTTATCGACTTGAAAGGCCGAAAGGTTTTTCAGCAAACAGAGTTCAGCTCTGCCGTCTCTCAAATTGACTTGTCCGCCTTGCCATCGGGTTTCTATCTGGTAAAGGTTGAGACCATTGAAGGTGTTTTTACAGAAAAACTCTGCATTTCACTTTAAGCCTATCTTTGCAAGCATGTCAAAATCACCATACCACAAGGATTTCAAACTAGGCGTCCTGGGAGGAGGTCAGTTGGGACGAATGATGCAACAAGAAGCTGTCAATCTCGACATCAAGCTCGCTTGTCTCGACCCCAATGAAAATGCGCCCTGTGCCAAACTGGTTCCCGAATTCGTGACGGGAAGCTTCAACGATGAAGAAACGGTTTACAATTTCGGGAAGAACAAAGACCTCATCACTGTTGAAATTGAACATGTAAGCATCCCTGCTTTGAAGAGACTTCAGGCCGAAGGGGTGAAAGTATACCCACAACCCGAACTTCTGGAAATCGTCCAAGACAAGGGGCTGCAGAAAGATTTTTACCGTAAAAACGGTATACCGACGGCGGAATATCGGTTGATCGAATCCAAGGCTGAGCTTGCCGAACACGTGGATTTCTTGCCTTTTGCTCAGAAGTTGAGAAAGGGAGGCTACGACGGGAAAGGGGTTCAGATCATTCGCAGTGAAGCTGATTTTGAAAAAGCTTTTGATGCTCCTTGTGTGCTGGAAAAGTTTGTTCCTTTCGAAAAAGAATTGGCGGTAATTGCCGCGAGAAATGAAAAAGGCGAAACCAATGGTTTTCCCGCAGTTGAGCTGGAGTTTAACCCCGAGGCCAACTTAGTAGAACTTCTTTTTGCTCCCGCAGAAATATCTGAAGCCATCGAACTCGAAGCCCGAAAGATTGCGATGCAAACGATCGAAGCTTTTGGGTTTGTCGGAATCTTGGCAGTAGAACTATTCCTCAATAAAGACGGAGAAATACTGGTAAATGAAGTGGCTCCTCGCCCGCATAATTCGGGGCATCACACCATTGAAGCCAATGTAACGAGCCAATATGCTCAACACTTACGGTGCATTCTGGGACTGCCTTTGGGAGATCCCAAATTGCAAATACCCGCTGCCATGGTTAATCTATTGGGAGAAGAAGGTTTTACGGGACCTGTGAGATACGAGGGTTTGGAAGAAGCCTTGGCGGAAAGCGGCGTTTACATCCACCTTTACGGAAAATCCGATACCAAACCTTTTCGAAAAATGGGCCACGTTACGATTACCGCAAGCACTTCGGAAGAAGCACGTAATTTGGCGCACAGAATCAAGGACCTCATTAAAGTTAAATCTGAATAGTCATGGTAGGAATCATCATGGGTAGCAAGAGCGACCTTCCCGTAATGCAGGAGGCAGCGGATGTTTTGGACGAGTTAAAAGTCTCTTACAAAATGG
Source organism: Cryomorphaceae bacterium (assembly GCA_035268465.1). GTDB lineage: Bacteria > Bacteroidota > Bacteroidia > Flavobacteriales_D > Cryomorphaceae > JAKVAV01. Next base: position 11,376 of record DATFKV010000565.1, read on the forward strand.
AGATCGTGTCTGCGCACCGCACACCCGAGCGAATGTATGAATATGCAAAAACGGCTGAAGAAAAGGGCATTCGCGTGATTATCGCGGGGGCCGGTGGTGCCGCTCACCTTCCGGGAATGACGGCATCCATCACTCCCTTGCCGGTTATCGGAGTTCCCGTAAAAAGCCGAAACAGCATTGACGGATGGGATTCGGTGCTCAGTATTTTGCAAATGCCGGGGGGAGTTCCCGTGGCAACGGTAGCTCTTGACGGAGCAAAAAATGCCGGCATTTTGGCCGCTCAGATTCTCGGCACTAGTGACGAAGAACTCAGAAAGCGCATTACAGATTTCAAAGAAAGCTTGAAGCAAAAAGTTTTAAAAGACGCGCAAAATTTAGGTTAGGATTGCTTCCCGAATTTATAGACCGTCGTCGAGCGGTATTTTTCTCCCGGTCTTAAAACGATCGATGGGAAATCGGGGCGGTTTATACTATCAGGAAAGTGTTGGGTTTCCAGACAGAAAGCCGAATGCTCTCCGTAGACTTTTCCATCTTTTCCCATCACTTCTCTGTCCATTGCCTTTCCACAAAAGAATTGAACACCGGGCTCGTCGGTAAAGACCTCCATTGTTCTTCCCGAATCAGGTTCCCAAACTTTGGCAATAAGCCGAAAACCGCTGCCATCGGGAATGAAATTATTGTCAAAGCCCTCCCCTAGTTTCAACTGTTCGTTTTCTTGAAAAAGCAACTCTGAAATGACCTTTGGCTCTCGCAAGTCGAAAACGGTTCCCTCCACTTTTTCGGATTCCCCCGTGGGCAATTGTTCCGAATCATTTGGCAAGTATCGGGATGCATGAATTTGAAAAACATGACCGTCGATTTTTCCGTTTCCCGCTCCGAGCAAATTGAAGTATGAATGGTTGGTCAGGTTGATCGGGGTGGCTAGGTCGGTGGTGGCTTCGTAGGCGATTTTTAAACCCTCCTGATCAGTGAGTGAATAGACCACCTTGACTTCGAGTTTTCCCGGATAACCTCCCTCTCCATCAGGAGATTGATACGCTAGAGTAATTTGAGATTCATCGCCGGAAATTACTCGCCAAACTTTTGAGTGAAATCCGGTAGGGCCTCCGTGAATGTGATTGCGGCCTTCATTGGCGGTAAGCCGATACTTTTGACCGTCCAAATCAAAAGAAGCTCCGCCCATTCGGTTGGCTACTCTTCCCACTATGCTACCAAAAAAGGTCTCAGGTGGCTGAAGGTATTCTTCAATGGTATCAAAGCCCAGCACGACATCTTCGAAATTTCCGTCTCGATCGGATACGAGGAGACGAATGATTCGACAACCATAGTTCGTCACTTCACAGCGCAGTCCTGACTTCGTTTTAAGCCAATGACGGATGATTCCGTCGGGAATTTTTTGATTTGATGGTTGACTCATGTCTCGATGCGTTGGCGTTGCAAGATTTGATTAAAGCGATCCGTAGGCTTTGCGAATTTGCTCTTCGGTTTCTTCCAGCGATTTAAACACCTCAAATGTGCGTCCTTGAGTACGCTGAGCTCCGAGTGCATTGGCAAACTTTACGGCTCTGACATAATCATCTGCTCGGTCGAGCAAGCCATAGCCCAGACCGCCGGCAAAAGAGTCGCCGCAGCCGGTGGTGTCCACCACGTGCTCTACCCGAATGGCTTTCACCACTTGTTGGTGTACTTCATTTTTGTCTTCGTAAAACACCGCACTTCCATTCGAATCGAGTGTGACAATCAGAGACTTTAAGCCGTTCCTGATGGCATGTTCAGCGAAAGCGGGCAGGTGACTGATATCCTGATCATCAAAAGGTTTGAGTTTCGTTTCATCAATTTCCTTGTCGAACCAACAGCAATTCGATTCCTCAAGATTCATTTTCAACACGTCGATGTAGGGCAGCCACTCATCCCGATCTATCCAAAACTTGAGTATCCGATCTCCGAGTGTAGTTACGGTATTGGTAGGTCCGTGGGCGTCGAAGATCACTACCCCACTGCTATTCGCCTTAATGTGTTGTAAGGTGTGGATGGGCACTTCATAGTCAGAAATCGGAACACACACAAAAGCATTGCAATGCATCAATCCTTCCAAGTCTTTTGGAACGATAGGATTCATGAAACCGGTCTGCTTTTCAATTCGATTGTTTTGATCGACAAATCGAAGTCGGATCACGTCACCCTGATCGGCGTAGCAACTGATGTAATCTGTGTTGACATTCGGAAAATCAGCAAGGATGGCTTTGATATCTTCCAAGTCTTGTTTCCTAACGTGAGAAACCAAATGAACCTGTCCTTTCCCTTCTAATAGCTTGGACAAACCAATGGCCGTGTGCATGGCGCATCCATACTTCTCTATAACTTCTCCGTGGTGAGTGGTAATGTGATCTCTGGGAATCGGACCCAGCACCGCAACATTATAATTTGACATGTGTAAATTTCTGAGGTTCAAATATAGGGCAACTCTATACGAATCGATTCAAGTCGACAAAAGGGATCAAGATAATAGTACTTTAAACAAGGATGTCCGTGATCTAATTCACCATTCAAATGTGCTTGAGGAGCTACCTTTGCTCCATGAATGTTTCAGACAAGAAAGAAAAAAACATTAAAGAAGCAAAAAGCCGGGTGGTTATAGCTTTGATGGCTTCGGTCACTTTGGGATTGGCTCCATTCGTTCCTGAGCCACATCTTTTTGGCAAATGGAGATGGCTCTTGGGCGGAGCGGAGGGAATGCAAACGATGGATTGGTTTGATCTTCTTTTGCATAGCGCTCCGTGGATACTTCTACTAGCGGCAATAGTTCATTGGTTAAACCTGAGAAGAAAACTTTCGTGAAAGTTTTAAAAGCAAGGATAAATGTCTTATATTAGTGGTCAAATGTCTCAAGATGGCTTATGCAGAAAGTACATATCAACCCGAAGTTTTTGAAGAAGCTATGCAGGTGTACTTAAAAAAGTCGTTAGACGTTCGTTTAGCTCCCCCTTCCATCGAAACTTTTTTTCACGATAAATTGCTTGTAAGCAAGGTGATTCAAAAAGGTTTGACCTTTACCTTTTTTGAAAAGATTCAAAATCTACTCTCTTTTGACGAAAGTGATTGGGCCGATTATCTGAATATCTCTCAAAAGACGATGCAGCGCCATAAGAAGGCGAATGATTATACTTTCAAACCACTTCATTCTGAAAAAATTCTCGAAATTGTAGAATTGGTAAATCGCGGAGAAGCTGTATTCGGTTCTTCCGAAAAATTCAATCACTGGATGCGTTCTCCGACCATGGCTCTCGTCGGCAATAAGCCATTCGATTTGATCAAAGATTCCTACGGGCGAGCTCTAATTTTAGAAGAGCTCAATCGGATTGAGCATGGAATTTTTGCCTAGTGTTAGTCTACCGACTCGCCACACGAAAGTATGCCAACAAGCTCGACGGCCTCGGTGCGTCTTTTTCAAATAATCGCTGGAACTCAAAGGGTACACCAATAATTTACACAGCAGAAACGAGAGCTTTGGCATTGGCCGAAATAGTCGTTCACCTATCTGCCGCTGCTCTGCCACTTGATTACGTCATGTTGACCATTGAAATTCCCGATTCCTCAAAGGTTCAGGAAATCTCATCCAGTGAGCTCAAGCCCGACTGGAATACTTTCCCTCACTCGATGGAAACGCAAAGACCGGGAGATCAATTCATTCGTGATAGAAAAGCCCTCCTTCTCAAGGTACCGTCGGCGGTGGTGCACGGAGATTCAAATATTTTGATTAATCCACTCCATCGAAACATCCATGAAGTTGATGTTATTGACATTCAAGATTTTCCTTTGGACAATCGTCTCTTCTGAAATTTATTGCTCCTGGCCGCAAGGAATTTAATTTGAGCATAACATCCACCATCGATTGAGATTTGTATTTTGCCGTCAATTCCAATCATTTGAAAAAGCTAATTTTTATAACCTTGTTCCTTCCGATTTTTTCGTGGGCACAGAACGGAACCGACCCCGTCGGCGCCCGTCCCGCAGGTATGGCCAATTCGGCACTGACCTTTACCGATATTTGGAGCAGCTTTCACAATCAAGCGGGCCTTGGCCATATTGAAAGCATTACGGCAGGAGCGTTTTACGAGAATCGATTTTTGGTGGATGGGATGGCTTTCGCCGGATTTGCGGGAGCGGTGCCTTTAGGCAATGGAGCTATTGGCATTAACTACAGTAACTTCGGATACAATGTTTACAACGAGGGAAAGCTTGGTCTGGCCTATGGGATGAAGCTATCCGACAGGTTTTCCGTCGGCGTTCAGCTCAATTATCAAACTACCCGCATTGCCGCCGAAGACTATGGAAATGCCGGTGCACTGACCGCTGAAGTCGGAGTTCGAATGGAGGTTTCAGAGAGGGTCACTGTGGCAGCTCATCTTTTTAACCCCACCAGAACTAAGCTCATTGACAACGGTGACCTCGCCATTCCCGATGAAACCATTCCCACTGTCATTCGACTGGGAGCAGGCTACCAAATAAGTGAAGACGTCCTTTTTGCAGGAGAAGTGGAAAAGGACATTGACCGAAATGCGCTTTTTCGAGGTGGAATTGAATACCAACCCGTAGATATTCTTTATTTGCGTGTCGGCGCGTCTTCTGAGCCAAGCCTATTTAGTTTCGGGTTGGGGGTGAAGTTCGAAAGTTTCCAATTTGATTTGGCTTCGAGCTACAGCAGCGTGCTGGGCTATTCGCCTCAGATTTCACTGACTTACAATGCGGGTAAAAAATGAGGCATCTGGTCCTCATAGTCATTTTCTCATTCTGCCTGTTGCAATCATGGGCACAAAACGATCAAAATGTGGATCGAGGAAATATTATCGAGCAGCGGATTGAACAAATCGCAGAAGCCGCCGAAGATGAGAACCTCGATTACACCACCCTTTTTGAACAGCTGGCGATCTACCTCGACTTCCCTTTAAATCTCAACAATGCAACGGTGGATGACCTCTATGGACTCGGACTGCTGACCAATGATCAGATCTTGCGCTTCTTGGATTACCGCGAGGAGTACGGTCAACTCTTCTCTCTTTACGAACTAGCTTTTATTGATGGGTGGGATCAAGCCACGGCCGAATTGATTTTGCCTTTTGTTCAGGTCAACCTCAACGAGAAAAGGGATAAAATCACTTTTCAAAAACTGAGAGATTACGGCAAGCATGAAATTGTGGTAAGGTGGCAGCGCATCTTGGAGGACCAACTGGGTTACGCTCCAATCAGCGATGAAGAATTGGCGGAAAGACCCAATGCGCGCTATCTGGGTTCTCCCGACAAAGTTTTCGCGAGGTATCGATACCGATACGACGACCGCATCAGTTTTGGGATGACGGCGGAGAAAGACAATGGTGAGGAGTTTTTTCGCGGCAGCCAACCGAACGGCTTTGACTTCTATTCGGGACACATCTATTTGAAAGATTTTGGAGTGGTTCAACAGCTGGCTATCGGGGATTACCAAGCGCAATTCGGTCAGGGATTAACTTTTTGGTCAGGTCTCGGCTTCAACAGAAAGAGCTCGTTTACCGTGAGCACGGCCCAAGCAGGAAGAAGTATCACACCATACACTTCCATCAACGAAAATCTCTTTTTAAGAGGTGGAGCCGTGACGTTGAATCACGGGAAATTTGACTTTACGGCGTTTTACTCGGGCAAGAACATTGATGGAAATTTGGCAGATTTTGAGCCCTCCGATTCCACGGATATTTTGGATCCTCAGGTTCTCATTACCAGTTTTCAAGAATCGGGTTTTCACCGAACTTCAAATGAAATTGCGGATAAAGACGCCATATTCCAAGAGCATTACGGAGGGCATCTGCGGTACAAAACCACCAACTTTCAGGTGGGTGTCACTGCGGCTCGCATGCAACTGGATGGACAGATCAATCGCAACACCGATTTTTACAGTCAATTCAGATTCACGGGAACGGAAAACACTACAGTGGGTGCCGACTACCTGCTGCGTGTAGAAAACTTCCTCTTCTTCGGCGAGACCGCCCACAGTGCCAACGGAGGAATTGCCACCATGAACGGCGTGAACATCGAGATGAATCCCCGCCT
>DATFKV010000566.1:0-8353 GCA_035268465.1 Cryomorphaceae bacterium
TATTTCGGCAACTTCTTTTCTGAAGCAGATAACCCTGCACCGTTTGCAGAATTCACGAATGACCGATTGGCCATTACCGCTAAAAAATTCATCAGCGATGACTTTGCGTACAGAGCCGGTTTTCGACTGAATATCTTGGCAGATAAGAATCGCGCTTTTAGTCCTGAATTTAGCGTAGACCCTACCAATACTACCGTTGAGGATTCCTATAGCAGAACCTTTACCAATACCTATCTCTCTTTCGGGGTTGAGAAAAGAAAGGGAAATACCCGGATTCAAGGTTTTTATGGTGCTGAAGGTTTCATAGGTTTCGGAACCGAAAAGCATGTATTTGAGTACGGCAACGACATCACCCAAGAAAATACGAGCCCGACGCGAACGGAGTTCGAAATTGATTTTCAAGATGACCCACGCGAATTGACCAATATATCGGAGACGGGTGCATTTACCACAGAATTTACAAAGGGTGCTCAATTCAGTATCGGTGCCAGAGCTTTTCTGGGAGCTGAGATTTTCCTTTTTCCAAAATGGTCGATTGGTTTTGAGTACGGATTGGCCCTGGGCTTTGCTTACCAAGGAAACAGCGAAATAGTCCAAGAGGAATGGGCAGTGCCTGTAGGAGGAAATGCCGAGCAATTTGTTACCACCATTTCCAACGAGGGCGGTAGCTCTTCATTTGAGATTGACAATGACATCTCGGGCGGAGCGCTCTTCATGACCTTTTATTTCTAATTTCGCAGGTCAGAGCTAAACCCACACTTTGACTTGAAGATATTAACCGCAGAACAGATACGAGAGGCAGACGCCTACACCATCAAAAATGAGCCGATCAAATCGATCGATTTAATGGAGCGCGCTGCGTCCAAGTGTTTTGACTGGATCTACGAAAAGGCCCCCGAGCTATTTGATGGCAAGAACCCCGAGGAGAAAGATTGGCTGTTTAATGTTATCGTGGGTCCCGGCAATAATGGTGGTGATGGGTTGGTCATCGCCCGATTGCTACAAAAGGTAGGATACGACGTTGAGATTTCGTACGTAAAGCTATCCGACAAGCCCTCTTCCGATTTTGCAGCAAATTTTGCCAAGCTGGGCAAGCTGAAAAAAAATGTCGTTGAGATTTCTTCAGAAGAAGCCGTGATCGACTACGATCCGAAATCCCTTATCATAGATGCCATTTTCGGTACCGGATTAAATCGACCCGCAGAGGGAATTGCAGCTTCTGTAATTGACAAGATCAATCAGTCGGGGGCTACCGTGGTCAGTATTGATCTTCCCAGCGGGATGTTCAGCGAAGACAATTCTGACAACGATCTTAAAACGATTGTGAGAGCTGATTACCTTCTGACTTTTCAAGTCCCAAAGCTGGCTTTCTACTTGGAAGATACGGCTCCTATGATCGGTGAATTGATCATCTTGGACATTGGGTTGGATGCTGACTTTTTGAACGAGATTGATCCGAAATTCCACATCCTGACCGATGGCAACGTAGCCGCGATGAGGCATGACAGAAAGACTTTTGATCACAAGGGTACCTTCGGTCATGCATTGATTATAGCAGGTTCTGAAGGCAAACGAGGTGCCGCATTGATGTGCGTTGAAGCAGCATTGCGCGCCGGTGCCGGTCTGGTGAGCTTACATACCGACAAGGAGGGAGCTCGGCTCATACATCAGTGGTTGCGAGAAGCGATGGTTTCTTTGGATTCGAGTGACGACGGCAGTTTTACGGAGCTGCCCGATTTGAAGAAATACAGCTCGATAGCCGTGGGGCCCGGATCGGGAACTTCTGAGGCTACGACCAAGGCCTTGAAGCTGCTAATCCAAGAATCGCCTGTGCCGCTTCTCCTCGATGCCGATGCTTTGAATATTCTGGCGGAGAATCCCACGTGGCTCGCTTTTTTGCCGAAAGGCAGTATCCTAACCCCACACCCGGGTGAGTTTGCACGATTGGTGAGAGAGAAGCAAAACCATTACCAAAACATAGAATCGCAGATAGAGTTGAGCCGCAAGTATGGAATCTATATTCTGCTGAAAGGAGGCAAAAGCACATTGAGCCTTCCCGACGGACAGGTATTGATAAACGATACGGGAAACCCCGGTATGGGCACCGGAGGAATGGGCGATGTGCTGACAGGCATTATTGCCGGACTTTTGGCTTCGGGGTATCAGCCCATGCAGGCTGCCGCTTTGGGAATGTATTTGCACGGTAGAGCTGCCGATATAGCTCTGGAAAGAGAAAGTGTAGAATCTTTAATTGCCACCGACGTCATAGAGTATCTCGGCAGGGCATTTCAATCATTGCAAGATGAGAATTAGAATCGTAGGATTTGCCATCATGGCATTTTTGATGGTTGGTTGCGAAGACGATCAATCAACACAACGAGTGGGAAATCGGCCCTCACAGGAGTCGGTGGGCGCATCTTTTAGAATCAGGCTATTAAATGCCAGGGGATTGACCTACGGCGATTCGCTTCACTTTGAGGTCAAGTCAGATTCGCCCGATCAATCCATTTCCAAGTTGGAAATCAGCGGAAAAGACGACAAGAAGCCTTTTGTGACGGTTGTGAAAAACGATTTCAAAGTCGCTTCGCACTTGGTAGGTGGCGGAGAAGTGAGGTTGAAATTCAAAGCCATCTACGAAGACGGAAAATCTACCACACGGTATAAAGAAGTGGTGGTCAAGCCTAAGTCTGCGCCTGCCGAATGGAAGTTTGAAGTCGTGCAAAAGTACCCCCACGACGTGAGCGCTTACACACAGGGTTTTTTGGTTTACGACGGCTATATCTACGAAGGCACGGGCAACTATGGTGAATCCAAGTTGAGAAAGCTCGACTTGACCACGGGCGAGGTGGTTCAGGAAAAAAACCTGAATGAGGATGTGTTTGGAGAGGGAATCACCATTTTCAAAGACAAAATTTATCAGGTCACGTATAAATCGGGCCGGGGCTTTGTTTACGATCGGGAGAGTTTCGCCCAATTGGAAGAATTCTCGTACTACACGCAAACCTCAGAAGGATGGGGGCTTACTCACAACGATACGAATCTGATTCTTTCCGACGGTTCTTCGGTGCTTTATTTTCTCGATCCGAACACCAGAGAAGTTCGAAAACGCCTAAACGTATTTGATGAAAATGGGAACGTGACACGGTTGAATGAACTGGAATTTTCGGATGGCAAAATTTTCGCAAATATCTACACTGAACCTTACATTGTAGAATTGGACGCGGAAACCGGGCAAGTCATGAATCGATATACCGCTATGGGAATAGTAGATCGTGCGGAGGCCAATTCTGAAATGGATGTACTAAACGGAATTGCCATTCATCCCCTTACGGGAAATCTCTTGGTAACGGGCAAGTATTGGAGCAAGATTTACGAAGTAAAACCAGTTCCGCTGCAAGGATCTTAGTATCCCAATTCTCCCAATCCCTGACGTACAATTTCGGCTTCTCCTTGAGTCAAATCCACGATCGTCGAGGCTTCATTGTTTCCCATACCACCGTCTATGACTACATCGACAAGCTTTCCGTATTTCTCGTGAATGAGTTCAGGGTCGGTAGTGTACTCCAGAATCTCATCTTCATCGTGCACGGAAGTGGCTATGATGGGATTGCCGAATTCATGGACTATTGCTCTGGCTATGTTGTTATCGGGAACCCGAATTCCGATGGTTTTCTTTTTGCTTTTGAAAATCTTTGGAACATTCCCCGTCGCATTTAGAATAAAAGTAAAAGGTCCGGGTAGCGATTTCTTCAATAGCTTATACTCGGGAGTATTCACTCTGGCGTATTCGCTGATGTGGCTCAAGTCAAAGCAAATGATTGAGAAGTTGGCTTTATCGGGTTTGACACCTTTTAAAGCTGCCACTCTGGCGATGGCTTTTTGATTCATCAAGTCACACCCAATGCTGTAAACCGTATCCGTAGGGTAAATGATTAAGCCTCCGTTTCTGAGTATGTCAGCGACTTCTTGAATTCTTTTGGGATTGGGATTATCGGGATGGATGTTGAGAATCATATCTTTTTCTTTGAAGATTAAAGCTACTATTCTAAAACAAAAAAATCCGCACTAGAAGCACGGATTTTTATGAATGAGCTATTCTGTCAGGCAGTCGTTGCTGCTTTTTTATGATCGGCTAAGAATTTTTCCAAACCAATGTCAGTAAGAGGATGATTGAGCAAACCGGTAATCACGCTGAGAGGTCCCGTCATTACATCCGCTCCTATTTCAGCACATTGTATCAAGTGCATGGTATGTCTCACCGATGCAGCCAAAATTTGCGTTTCGTAAGCGTAGTTGTCATAGATCAATCGTATTTGTTCGATCAACTCCAACCCGTTCGTAGAAATATCATCCAATCTCCCGATGAATGGGGAGACGTAAGTTGCACCGGCTTTGGCAGCCAAAAGTGCTTGCCCTGCTGAGAAAACCAAGGTGCAATTCGTCTTGATTTCTTTGTCGGAAAAGAACTTCAAAGCCTTCACTCCATCTTTGATCATCGGAACTTTCACTACGATGTTTTTGTGAAGTTTAGCAAGTCTTTGGCCTTCTTCGATCATTCCTTGATAATCCGTTGCGATCACTTCGGCACTAACAGGACCGGTAACGATTTCACAGATTTTCAGGTAGTGGTCTATGATATTTGCCTCTCCGGTAATTCCTTCCTTGGCCATGAGTGAAGGGTTGGTAGTCACTCCGTCGAGTACTCCTAAATCCTGAGCTTCTTTTATTTGCTCGAGATTTGCCGTGTCTATAAAAAAGTTCATGCTTTGTGTTTTGTGAATGCAAAAATAATGAACCTCATTGTTTCTGCCACTTTAAGAAGCGAGGCTTATGAACAGGTTAAAAACAATCCTTATATGATTGAAGCGCGGGGGGTGAAAAGCACAAAACCCGGTGCTTAGCCGGGTCTTGTTCGCTATGAAAATTTGCGTTGGGCTATGAACCAATCGCGCTCGAAGATAGTTTTTTGATCTTTTAATCCAAAGAACTGACGCTTAACAGGATAGGTTTTAAGGTCTGTTTTGGTGTTAAGTAACTGTTAATAGGAGGGTTAAAAAATATTGAGAAACTTTTGGTATGAATTAATTTTTTAATGGGACCATTTATGGACTGCCAAAAGAAACTACCACCAAATACGAGAACCGAATTAGCGGTAAGAAGGCCGATCCGTCGGGTTTCAATTGCCGGATAATCAGAGGTTAATAGGTGAGTAACTATGGGTAGCAGGGTAAAGTTTCTGCCGGAAGCCTCATACCGGTTTTGTATTTCATTCATGATGCAATGGACTTGTATGTAAGGTTCAATATGATGTTGAGTCAAGAAAAGCTGGAAATATCAGTGCTCAACGAGAAACCTGCATTTGCCAAAACAACAGGCGCTCGTAGCATGCCTGAATTGAGTTCCCGTAGAGCATTTTCTGCTCGGACATTTGTTTGTCGAATGAATTTTGCGGGTGAAAACCAGTGCCCTGTAACTTTTTACTTCCTGAAATCGGACAAAGGTGATTATTCAAATTTTTTCAAGGCGAGACGACGATAACCGTTTTTGACTGCGCACTTTTAAGGTCAATTATTTGCGTTGTTTCTCATTAATCAATGGCGTAAAGCCGCGGAAACCTTACCTTCGAGGTTATCTAAAAAAAACTCACCCGCATGCTCATTGCCATTTTATCGGGATTTGTTTTCGCAGCATTGCTGGTTTTCACCGGGCATATGCTCAAAGGGAAGCTATCTATACTTTCTGCGCTGATCCCGGTAGGGCTTTTCACTTATTTCTGCAGTTTTATTCCCGAAATCGCCGCCGGGAAAACGATATATGCAACCTATTCTTGGGTGCCATCTATGGGGGTGGATTTGAATTTCAATCTCGATGGGTTGGCTTTGATTTTTGCCTTGATGATCACCGGAATCGGGTCGTTGGTATTTATTTACACTTCCAATTACCTTAAAGGAGACCCTTACCTGGATCGATTCTACGGTTATTTATCCATGTTTATGGCGGCTATGCTCGGGCTGGTGCTTTCAGATAACCTCGTCGCCATTTTTGTGTTTTGGGAGTTAACCAGCATTACTTCCTTCTTTTTGATTGGCTATAAGAATGAAGACCGCGATTCGCGGAAGGCCGCGATGATTGCCTTGGCGGTTACAGGCATCGGCGGAATGTCCTTATTTGCAGGGGTTCTCATTATGGGCGCTGTAGCGGGAACGTATTCATTTCAAGAAATTCTTTCATCGGGAGTGGTTTTTCAAGACCACGCGCTTTATCCCATCATTCTGTTTTTTGTATTTGGCGGAGCCTTTACCAAATCAGCTCAATTCCCATTTCACTACTGGCTTCCCGGTGCCATGCGCGCACCTACACCGGTTTCTACCTACTTGCATTCTGCGACCATGGTTAAAGCCGGCATTTACATTTTACTTCGATTCACTCCGGCTCTGGGCAATCACGCTTATTGGAGCGATACCCTAATGCTAGTGGGGGGAATTACGATGGTCTACACCGCTTATCAAGCACTCTTCCGAACAGATTTGAAAGGGGTGCTGGCCTATTCTACCATCGCCGCACTTGGTATACTGACGTTTTTGATCGGCATGGGTACGGAAGCGGCACTTCTCGCAGCTGTGGTGTTTATATTGGTTCACGCGCTCTACAAAGCCACTTTGTTTCTTGTGGCGGGAATTATCGACCACCAAACGGGTACCCGCGATATAACCAAACTTCGCGGCCTCGGAAAACTTATGATTCCTGTGGCCGTAGCCAGCGCATTGGCAGCCCTTTCCAACTCGGGCATTCCACCTACATTCGGATTTGTCGGAAAAGATCTTATCTACGAATCAACATTGGAGATGGGTAGCATATCTATCTTGCTCACCGTGGCTGCCATCGTCACGAATGTGTTCCTGATTTACGCCGGGTTCGCGGCAGGGGTAAGACCATTTTTGGGGAAATTGCCCCCCGCTTTCGAGAGAGTGCAAATGCCGAGTCTGCTGCTCTGGGTTCCCGCACTGCTACTTGGTATCGCTTCCCTGTTTTTCGGACTGTTTCCCGGTTTTATTGAATCTGCCCTCGCCCGACCCGCACTTGCTTCTCTTGGTTTTGGTTCATTCGATTTTCACCTTAAACTTTGGCATGGATTCAATACCGTATTTATTCTCAGCATAGTCACCATGGGGGCGGGCTTATTGCTCTATTTTAGCTTAAAACCTTCGCATAAACTTGAAGCTGTAATTGCCAAATTGGAACCCATTTCGCCCAAGTCGCTTTCCGTTTTGGCCGGTAGGGGATTTCGGCAGCTCTCACTCTTGTGGACTCGTCTCTTTCAAAATGGGTTTTTGCGCTATTACGTTATTGTTATCATGGGGTTTTTAGTGGTTCTCACCGGCTACAATACCCTTACCGAAACAAAGTTCGTTATCCCCGATAAAGCCTTTGAAGATATAACCATTTACGAGGTGATTACGCTTGTCATTATGATTGTGTCGATTGGCTTTACCGTTTTTTCCTCATCGCGGCTGGCAGCGGTTGCTGCTCTGGGCGTATTGGGGTATGCCATCAGTCTTGTTTTTGTTTTTTACAGTGCGCCCGATCTGGCCATGACCCAGTTTTCCATAGATACCCTTACGGTGATTTTATTCGTGCTGGTTCTTTACCGCTTGCCCAAGTACCTGAAGTTGTCTGATCTGCGTTCTCGGGTACGCGACATCATCTTAGCATTGGTTTTCGGAGCGCTAATTACTACACTGGCGCTCGAAGTGTTGTCGGAACCCATACACCGCCAAACTTCGGAATTCTACGCCGAAAACGCCTATGTCCTCGCCAAGGGTAAAAATGTGGTGAACGTGATTCTCGTAGATTTTAGGGGAATAGATACAATGGTAGAAATTACCGTTTTGGTCATCGCCGCTATTGGTGTTTTTGGGTTGTTGAAATTGCGATTGAAAAAATCTGAAGTAAACTAGTCAATGAAATCTTCCATTCTTCAAACTGCCACCAATTATCTACTGCCGCTTCTCTTGCTGTTTTCGGTGTTTATTCTTCTGCGCGGACACTACCTTCCGGGCGGCGGGTTTGTGGGCGGCCTCATCGCTGCCACTGCTTTTGTACTGCACATGTTTGCACACAGTGCGGGGGAAACCAAAAAAATCCTTCGAATTCACCCCGGATTTTTAATGCCAATAGGCCTCTCGCTCGCTATTTTAAGTGGATTTGCCCCGAAAGTAATCAGCGGCCTGCCTTTTCTCACCGGGATTTGGTTTTCAGAACCAATTCCTGTTTTGGGCTTAATAGGAACGGCACTTTTTTTTGATACGGGAGTCTATCTGGTGGTCGTGGGAGTTTCGCTTACCATTTTATT
>DATFKV010000567.1:0-5512 GCA_035268465.1 Cryomorphaceae bacterium
CCTTTATTACTCTGGGATCCCCCTTGATTATGTATCTGTTTATGGCATTTTGGCTCGAGCAAAAAGACTTGTATCGTCTTCGTCACAAAAAGACCATTTGGGATCTTTAAACCCCGCCTCCCAACCTTTCTATTTTGTCAGAACATGGAATTTTAGTTCTTTAGCCGATTCTGCGCCTCTACGGGTGCGAGCATAACTCAAACTATGAAGAAAATTCTCTCTTTTTTCGGAGCTATTTTGCTAACCGCTACAGCTGTCAATGCGCAAATTGACGCTACCCTCGAAATTTCGAATGACAGTGAAAAAATAAATGATGGCAGGGCTCAAGTCGTCATTGTTGATGGTGTAGGACCCTATATCTACAAATGGTCCAATCCCGAAACTCCATTGACTTCCTCAAGTAGTAGTGGCCTGACGGAAGGAGTGGAATTTACAGTCACCGTTACAGATGTTGAAGGAAGTGAAATCGCATTGGCGGGCTTGGTGAAGCCCGAATCTACTGAAGAGAAGATTAATTCCATCTTTTTACCAATTGTGGATGCCTTGTCCTCCGTTCTGTTTTGGGATCCTTTTGAGGCCGTTGGAATTTACGACCCCGTAGTATATGCTGATCAGTTACCTGTTTTCGCCACAGGATTCAAAGAGGACAATGTCCAGCGAATTTTTTTGATGAAGTGGCACGCTGCCAGCGGTGCTGAGGTGGAGAAGGGAGAAAAGATCGCATTGATCCGACGCAATTCAAATGATACGCTTAGCATATACGCGAAAAACAGCGGTACGTTAGTCCATGAATTCTCTGAAGGAGAAATGATTTTTGACCGCAGTGATGTAGAGGCCATGGCGAGCATTGAGACGGGTATCATGGGCCGCATTAAGTACGATGAGCCCAGACCATTGCTTACTCCAAACGGAGACGTTCAGAAAAAAAATATTCCTTTTATCGTCGTGTGGTTAGTGGCCGGAGCCATCTTCTTTACCGTTAAGATGAGGTTTATCAATTTCAGAGGAGTTAAGCACGCTTTTCAGCTGGTGTCAGGAAAGTACGACGACCCGGAAGACAAGGGTGAAGTTTCCCATTTTCAAGCCCTCACCACTGCACTTTCCGCTACAGTGGGACTGGGGAATATCGCAGGTGTTGCGGTTGCCATCGTAATCGGTGGGCCCGGAGCGACTTTTTGGATGATCGTGGCGGGATTGCTTGGAATGGCCTCAAAGTTTACCGAGTGTACGCTGGGAGTAAAGTACCGCCTCATTAACGATAAGGGTGAAGTGTCAGGCGGGCCGATGTATTACTTAAGCAAAGGTCTTGAAAAACGAAATATGAAGGGATTGGGTAAGGTTCTTGCCGTGCTCTTTGCCATTCTTTGCATCGGCGGATCTTTTGGCGGCGGAAATATGTTCCAAGCCAATCAGGCATTCGTCCAAGTCTCTAACAAGGTTCAGCTCTTTGAAGGGAATGGCGCACTCTTCGGTGTAATCTTGGCCATATTAGTTGGTTTGGTGATTGTAGGCGGAATTAAAAGTATTGCCAAGGTTACCGATAAAATAGTACCGATTATGGTGGGAGTTTATGTAGGCTTTGCCATAATCATCATATTGATACACATCAACAATATCGGCGCTGCTTTCACGGCTATTTTCGATGGCGCGTTCTCTCCGACTGCCCTCAAAGGGGGAGTAATAGGAGTTTTAATAGTAGGTTTTCAACGAGCGGCCTTTTCCAATGAGGCAGGTGTCGGTTCCGCTTCCATTGCCCACTCTGCATCTAAGACAAAATATCCCGTAAGCGAAGGTGTGGTTGCGCTGCTCGAGCCATTTGTGGATACAGTTCTGGTATGTACCATGACTGCCTTGGTATTAATCTTTACAGGTTTCGCAACAGACCCGGCCGGCCTGAACGGGTCTGAGTTAACCTCGGCAGCCTTTAGCAACGTCTTTCCTTGGTTCGATTGGGTCTTGCTCATTGCCATCGTTTTGTTTGCTTTCTCTACCATGATTTCATGGTCCTATTATGGACTGAAAGCTTGGAGTTACCTCTTCGGTGGAACGAAAAGATCAGAATATCTCTACAAGCTGATATTTCTCGTTTTTATTGTAATTGGCTCATCTGTAGGCCTTGGAAGTGTCTTGGTTTTTTCCGATTTGATGATACTGGGAATGGCCTTCCCTAACATTTTGGGACTTTTACTTCTATCAGGTGAAGTAAGGAATGATTTAAAATCGTATTTTAATCGCATCAAATCAGGAGACATAAAACGGTTTAAATAAACTTAGGATGAAGAATGCTTGAACGGGTCAAATCATATTTTAGACATTACCGTTCAGAGCGTCGAGGGCTTATCGTCTTTGCTGTAGCCCTCTTTTTACTCATCGTAGGTGTCGAAGTTTTCAGGCTAGTTTACGAGCCTGAAGTGAAAAGGATAGATGTTCTTTTGGTAGATAGGGCAGAGCCTGAGGATAGTCCTGAATATGAAACGTCATTTGTTGAGCCGGAAATTAGTCTCTTTCCTTTTGATCCCAACACTCTGCCTGACTCAGGCTTCTCTGCTTTGGGTTTTTCCGAAAAGGAAATCAAGACCCTCAGGAATTACCAAAAGGCGGGCGCGCGTTTTGAAATCAAGCGAGATTTTGCCAAACTCTTTTTTGTCGATGAAGAAGAATACAATAGGCTCGAGCCTTTCATCGATTTACCTGAAGTAAAACCGAAGAAAGAATTTGTGCAGTCTTTTGAAAAGAAAGATTCTGAGCCCCGAGTAAAGTGGTCTGATACAGCTTCCACGGAGAATTACAAATTTGAAAAGTTTACTTGTAATATCAATACCGCTGATACAAATGAACTCAAGAGGTTGAATGGTATAGGCTCCTTTTATGCGAATAAGATTGTAGAGCGCCGTGAAGAATTAGGCGGTTATCACAATCTGGCACAGCTTCTGGAGCTATGGAATATGACATCGGAGAACATCGATAAATTCGCTGATCAAATCATCATTGATCCTTCAGATATTCGGCAAATAGAGATCAATCGAGTTTCGGCTTATGAGTTATCTCAGCATCCTTATGTGAGTTTCGGTGACGCGAATAAAATCGTATTAAAGAGAGAAGAGTCCGGGACTTATCCCGATTCGAAAGCATTCTGTTCTTTGGGTTTGTTAGATGCTGATTTATGCCGTAAACTTGTGCCCTACCTTAACTTTATTGAATGAATCTTCGAGAAGAACTTCTTTCCATTATTCGCGATGTGCCTGATTTTCCGAAACCCGGCATTCTTTTTCGCGACATAACACCCGTACTTGAAAACCCTACGGTAAGTCGAGCTGTTATAAATGAGATGATGCATCAATTTGACGGAATTCAAATTGACGCAATCGCGGGTATCGAAAGCAGAGGATTTCTTTTCGGTCTGCCACTGGCTATGGAAATGAACGTTCCGTTTATTGCAATTAGAAAGAAAGGAAAACTACCGGCAGAAACTGTTCAATATAGTTACGATCTGGAATATGGAAGTGCCACCATCGAGATGCACAAAGGGGTCGTGGTACCCGGAATGAATGTCCTTATTCACGACGACCTTCTGGCCACGGGGGGTACTGCAGTAGCCAGCCGTGAACTGATAAACCTCGAAGGAGGAACAGTAGCGGGGTTTTCTTTCCTTATCGAATTGAAAAGTTTACTCGGAAGAGAAAAACTCGCCGCTACCGATAAGCCTATTTTGAGCATAGTCGATTACGATTGAACCACCAACTAAAAATATAAATGGATTCACAATTAACAGAAAACCAAAAGATGATCGCACAAATGGTGCGGGATTTTGGAGAGCGGGAGATACGCCCGAATTTTATGGAATGGGATGAAAATCAACATTTCCCTGTAGAAACCATGAAGAAAATGGGGGAGCTGGGCCTCTTGGGAGTTTTTGTTCCTGAAGAGTACGGAGGTTCGGGATTCGGTTATTACGAATACTACACCGCTGTTTCTGAAATAGCCAAAATTTGCGGTTCGATCGGACTTTCGGTAGCAGCGCATAATTCGCTTTGCACGGGTCATATATTGGCATTCGGTTCTGAAGAGCAAAAGAAAAAATGGCTTCCGAAGCTTGCCACGGGAGAATGGATCGGAGCGTGGGGACTCACCGAAAGCAATACCGGATCTGATGCATTGAGAATGAAAACCACCGCCGTTAAAGACGGGAATGAGTGGGTGATCAATGGAACCAAAAACTGGATCACACATGGAATTAGCGGTGATGTAGCCGTTGTCCTGGTAAGAACGGGTGACTTATTAGACTCGCGAGGTATTACCGCCTTCGTGGTAGAAAGAGGAACGCCTGGGTTTAAAGCAGGAAAGAAGGAGAACAAACTCGGCATGCGCGCTTCTGAAACGGCCGAAATGGTTTTCGAGGACTGTCGGGTTCCCGAAGAAAATGTTCTTGGAAATTTAGGTGAAGGTTTTATTCAAGCGATGAAAGTTTTAGACGGCGGTAGAATTTCAATCGCTGCTTTGTCTTTGGGTATTGCCAAAGGTGCCTACGAAGCCGCTTTAAAATACAGCAAGGAAAGAGAGCAATTTGGAAAGCCCATTTCAAATTTTCAAGCCATTGCTTTCAAGCTAGCCGATATGGCTACGGAAATAGAGGCGGCCGAATTATTGACGCTCCAAGCAGCCGACCTCAAAAATCGAAAAGAAGAAATGACCAAAGAGTCGGCGATGGCCAAATACTACGCTTCTGAAGTTGCAGTGAGGGCATCTACGGAAGCCGTTCAGATTTTTGGAGGCTATGGATACACCAAAGATTTTCCCGTTGAAAAGTTCTATAGAGATAGCAAACTCTGCACAATAGGCGAAGGAACCAGTGAAATTCAGAAGCTGGTGATATCCAGAAAAATTCTTTCTTGAGGATTACTGAATTTTATTCATATATTTGCAGCCCAAATTTGAATTCAGACACATGCTTATTATACCAGTTAAAGAAGGCGAAAACATCGAGCGAGCGCTCAAGAAGTTTAAGAAGAAATACGACCGCACCGGCGTGGTGAAAGAGTTGCGTCGCCGTCAGCAGTTTACTAAACCTTCTATCCTCAAGCGTCAGGAGAAGTTGAAAGCCATTTACATAAATAAAATGTACGGCGATAACGATTAGTAAGCTTGTATTTTAGATATTTAAGGCTCCGATATTTTCGGGGCCTTTTTTTATGATCCAAAAATTTCTGGCATACCTTCAGTTTGAGAAAAACTACAGCAATCATACCATTGAGGCTTATCGTGGTGATTTGGATAGTATATCCACGTATTTAAAAGACAATTTTGATTGTGAGCTTGAGAATTCCTCTCATCAATTTCTGCGTTCGTGGATGGTGGAGGCCCTCGAGTCAGGCTCATCTGCATCGACCATAAAAAGAAGAGTCAGTGCGCTCAAGTCATTTTTTAAATGGAGGAAAAAGTCATATGGCCTTCCGGAAGATCCAACCGCTAAATTGGTTTTGCCTAAAATGCCAAAGCGACTTCCCGTTTTTGT
>DATFKV010000568.1:0-2878 GCA_035268465.1 Cryomorphaceae bacterium
TATTACGATAAAGTAGTCCGTGTAGAGGGCTCCATCAATGCTGTGGGAGACCAATCCATCTTCGTTCACTTTAAACAAGCATTTTGATGAAAATAGCGATCTACGGCAAACCCTATCAAAACGAACTCAACGATGAAATCACAGGGATTCTTGAGATTATAGAAAAGCGAGGTTTTGAGCCGATCATCTATGAGCGGTATGAGAGGTATTTGAATCAAGAAGGTCATCTGAAATCGGGGTACAAAACGTTTAACAGAGAAAATGTAGTGATCAGAGACTACGGTTGCTTATTGAGCATAGGTGGCGATGGCACCCTACTCGATACGGTAACGTTAGTGCGTGATTCCAATGTGCCTATTGTCGGATTGAATGCGGGTAGACTAGGGTTTATTTCCAGCCTTGCCGTTGATGAACTGGATGAGGTAATGACCTGTCTGGAAAAAGGAGATTACGAAGTAGACAAAAGAAGTTTGATTCAAGTGGAAACTTCCAGAAACGTGTTTGGCAAACTCAACTTCGGCCTGAATGAGGTTACTCTGCACAAAAAAGACACCGCATCGATGATCAAAATCGAGTCATTCGTAAATGGTGAATTTCTGAACACCTACTGGGCCGACGGACTAATTGTAAGCTCCCCCACCGGTTCAACGGCTTACAGCCTGAGTTGCGGGGGGCCCATCATAGTGCCCGGTTCCGAGAATTTTGTCATCACACCCATTGCCCCACACAATCTTAACGTGCGACCGGTAGTGGTTTCCAATAATGTTTCGCTCAAACTGAAGGCCGATGGAAGAAGCGATAATTTCCTGTTGGCCATCGACAGTCGTCCTGAAACCATCTTTCCCAATGAGGAAATTAAAATTTCCAAAGCCCCTTTTACCATCAGCCTGCTCAAACCGAAGGGACACACTTTTCTCAATACCATGAGAAATAAACTGGCCTGGGGCTTTGACAAGCGAAACTAATCCACTGCATTTCCTACTTTTGCAGCGACTCAGAACACAATAAAACAGGTTTAAAGTCGATTGTAGCTTACGTGAAAAAATTATTGATCATAGCGACCATTCTCTTTTCCTTTTCGGCGAAAGCCCAATACCACGAAGTTGGATTGATGGTAGGCACCAGTTATTATATTGGCGACATCAACCCTCAGTTTCATTGGTCGCCTGCATTCAATCCGGGCGGAGGATTGATCTATCGATACAATTTCAACGACAGAATCGCATTTAAAGGGTCCATTTTATACAACAGGCTTTATGCCCATGACGAGGACTCGAAAGATACTTGGCAAAAAAACAGGAACCTCCATTTCAGAAACGACATATTCGAATTTTCGGCTCAAATTGAAGTCAACTTTTTGACCTACGAAATTGGCGACAGCCGCAGGCCTTCTACTCCCTACTTGTTTTTAGGCTTGGCCTTGTTTCGACACAACCCGGAGGCGGAGTTTGACGATAGATGGATTGACCTCCAACCCTTGGGCACGGAAGGACAGGGCATTGAAGGGTTCGAAGATCGCTATTCGCTCACCCAAATCGCCATTCCTTTCGGGGTGGGATTCAAATTTAACATCATCGGAAACCTAGCAGGATCCGTGGAATGGGGAATGCGTCGCACCTTCACTGATTATTTGGATGACGTGAGCACCGTTTACATCGATGAGGGCATTTTGGTGGAAGAGAACGGTCCCTTATCGGCTGAGCTGGCCGACAGAAGCATCGTGCCCACCGGGCCTGACGGCACCAATACTGGCATGCAGCGGGGTGAAACCAACCGCGAAGATTGGTATGTTTTCACGGGACTTATCATTACTTACAAATTGGGAAAACCGAGAGTTAAGTGCCCTACAGCCTTTGACTGACACCCTTTTGGAATGTCCGAATTTTTAAGACCTTTGCGCACCTTCAAAAAATGAGCTTCAAAGAGCAAATAGACCCCAATAGAATTCCAAAGCACGTAGCTGTGATTATGGATGGAAATGGCCGTTGGGCCAAGACTCAAGGGGAGTTGCGAATTTTTGGTCATCTTAACGGAGTTGGTGCGGTACGAGAAACGCTTTCTGCTGCGGGTGATATTGGCGTGAAATACCTTACCCTTTACGCCTTCAGCACAGAGAATTGGGACCGACCCATTGAAGAAGTATCCGCTTTGATGGATCTGTTGGTGCAAACCATTGTTAAAG
Organism: Cryomorphaceae bacterium; assembly: GCA_035268465.1. Taxonomy (GTDB): domain Bacteria; phylum Bacteroidota; class Bacteroidia; order Flavobacteriales_D; family Cryomorphaceae; genus JAKVAV01. Next base: position 2,183 of record DATFKV010000568.1, read on the forward strand.
AAATAGACGAACTACAGGATAAGGAAGTAAGACTCCAAGCCATCGGAGATTTAAACTTACTGCCTGAAAACTGTCGGGAAACATTGATCAAAGCCATTGAGCGGACGAAGGATAACAAAAGAATCACACTTGTATTGGCCTTGAGCTACAGTTCGAGATGGGAAATTACCAGAGCGATTCGAGCGATAAGTGAAGATGTTAAAAATGATAAATTGAGCATCGACTCAATCGATCAAGATACCATTCATTCTTACCTTGAAACCCGAGATATTCCTGATCCCGAATTACTCATTAGAACGAGTGGAGAAAAAAGAATCAGTAATTTTTTGCTTTGGCAAATAGCTTACAGTGAGTTATACTTCACTTCTGTTTTTTGGCCTGACTTCAAGAAAGAGGATTTCTTTGAGGCAATTGTAGTATATCAAAATCGTGAAAGAAGATTTGGGAAAATCAGTGAGCAAATTTCCTATTAGGTTATTCTTCGGCTTCATTGCCGTTGCGATGCTGTGCACTACAACGCTTCGAGCGCAGGTAGGCTTAGGTGAGCTAGATGTAGACTATCGGATTCCGAAGGAGTTTACCATTGGTGGTATCACCGTTTCGGGTGCGAAGAATCTTGATTCCAAGGCTATCATACTCTTTTCGGGGCTTTCTGTGGGTGAAACCATCACCATTCCCGGAGAGGAAATATCGAAG
>DATFKV010000569.1:0-2808 GCA_035268465.1 Cryomorphaceae bacterium
CGATAGAAGCAAAGGCTGCTTCGAGTGCAACTTCCTCAACTCCTTCAGCCAATTCCGTCACTTCGTTGTCATTGGTTGCCCAATTCAAATCAACGCGCCATCTGAAATCTCCGGATTGGTAAGGATTAATACCTAAAGTTACTTCCCATCCTTGATTTACCATTTCGGCGGCATTGGTGTATTGCGCGTCAAATCCCGAAGTTGGGGCTAGAGGGCGAAAAAGTAATATGTCTGTCGATCTTTGATTGTAGTATGTAACGTCCAAGTTTAGTTTATTCTCTAAGAAACTTATGTTTAATCCAACTTCGTTACCTATTAATCTTTCGGGTTCAAGTTCCGGGTCGCCCAATTCGTCTGCAATAGCAAATCCGTTAACTTCTCCGTAAGGAAATGAAAGTCCGTTGGTAAAACCGTCGGTGTAAGTAGGACTCACAAAATAGGTTTGGGTTTGATACGGCACGGGCGGAATTCCAACCTGAGCATAAGAATAGCGAACCTTACCGAAATCAATCCAATCCGGCAGGTTAATTAACTCGCTAAACACAACGGAAGCACTTGCTGAAGGGTAGAAGAAATTATTGTTATCTAACTCGAAAGAAGAAGCCCATTCGTTTCGTCCCGTTAGGTTAACATAAAGCCATCTATCATAGTCAACGGTAACATTTCCAAAGAAGGCAAAGGTTCTTAGGTTCTCAGTATATCTTGATGAGTACAGATCAGAAGCGTTAGACAGATTGTAGAAATTTGGAATGGTCAGAGAACGCCCTCTTGAGAAAACATCATCAAAATCGTCAATGAAAAAGTTGTGACCGCCCTGAACCTGTAAGTTCAGTTTATCGCTCAACTTTTTATTGTAGTCCAAGATGAAGTCTCCGTATAGCTGTCGCCCGATGAGGCGATTCTCATTGATTTGGCCTGCCCCTCTAATGTCAGCATTATTGGAACTGATAGCAAATAACTGTTGACGTTGATCTACGTAAGCATCTACTCCTAAACGGTAAGTTGCTTTCAGATTTTCGGTAATCTCCACTTCAGTGTGAAAGTTTCCTAGGAATCGATCTACGTTGGAAGTAAAGGGATTATTATTCACGGTGTATAGCGGATTGTCATACACGAAGAAATAGGAGTTATTATAACCTAGTGATGTTTCATAGTTGCGCACGTCAAATGTAATCGGCATCCTGAAGAGACTTAAACTAACTCCTGATAGGTTTGATCCGTTTTGTGCCATTGTGCTAGTGGTTCTCACATAATTTGCGGAAGCTCCTACACTTATTTTATCCGTAAGGTCAATGTCCGCACTCAATCTTACCGAAGTTCGGTTTAAATCTGTCTCAGGGATTACTCCTTCTTGTCGCGTATCCCCGATGGACAGCCTGAACGCCGAGTTTTCAGTTCCCCCGGTTACTTCAACATTATTCATGAATGACACCCCTGTCTGGTAGAAGTTTTCAATATTATCAAAGGTCTCTTGGTTAGTGACTCTAGGTCCCCAGCTATTTGCCGTTCCTAAGGCCACATCATCAGCCGTTCCGAAAAGTTGATCGGGACCCGGATCTGCCAATTCTATCGGGTCTCCATTTAAGCCGGGGCCATAAGTATCTTGTTTATCGGGTACTTTGTTTATTTCGGATAATTCGATGGATGAAGAGACACGCACTCCGATACCCTGTTTTCCTTTTGCACCTTTTTTAGTGGTATAAATTATAGCACCGTTACCCGCGCGAGCTCCGTATAGAGCAGCTGCTGCCGGACCTTTCAGAATCGTAACTGACTCTATATCATTCGGGTTCAGGTCTAAGGCGCGGTTTGAGTTGTTTACACCTTGTAAGTTAGCGTTAAAAGGATAATCACGTGGTGAAGATTGTGTCGTTTCATTATCAATCGGTACTCCGTCAACAACAATTAACGGTTGGTTTTGACCGGTGAAGGTAGACGGACCCCGAATAAGAATTTTACTGGAAGCTCCGGGTGTACCGGACGATCCGGTTACCTGGACTCCTGCTGACTTTCCTGCCAAAGCTTGTATCACATTTTGTTCGGCACTTCGCTCGAGCTCTTGGCCGTCCAATTCATCGACGGAATATCCGAGCGCTCGTTTTTCTCGAGAAATTCCCAAAGCAGTAACCACCACTTCGTCCATTTCAACTCCGCTCTCAAGTTGAACATCTACAGTGGTATTGCTCCCTAAGGTTACTTCACGGTCTTGCATTCCAATAAAGCTGTAGACTAAGACGTCGCCCGGTTCGGCTTCAAGACTGTATTTTCCGTCTATATCTGTAGCGGTTCCTGTGGTAGTTCCTTTAATGACCACCGTGGCACCCGGGAGAGTTTCTCCCGTTGATTGGGAGGTGACTGTTCCCGAATACATTTGAGATTGCGCATATCCTACATGTGTCAGCAAAAACACAAAGCAGCTAAGCGTCAGAAGTCGAGTGAAATTCATAGGCTTGATTTTTAGGTTTTCAATTTTAAAAAGTCAGAATTAGTAGATGGTTTAGAATTATTGTTTTGTGAATGTATGAGAAATTTACCAAAAGTTAACACAAAAACAACGAGTAAAATTTGTTTTATAATCTAAAATAGACTACATGTGTGCGCTAAACGTTAGTCGGATTTTTCGCTTAATAGATCTATTTTCAAGGTGTTGCCAAGCTTTACGAAATTGGAGACAGAGATTTTTTTAAGCACAAAAAAAGGCCACCCACCTTACGGTGAATGGCCTTTTAGAAATTATAGTGATGCTCCTTACATCATACCCGGCATTCCGCCGCCTCCGGGCATTTGTGGCATTCCGCCTCCGTCTTC
>DATFKV010000570.1:0-2327 GCA_035268465.1 Cryomorphaceae bacterium
TTCATAAAGCAATGCCTGCGCTTTGGTATTTCCATTAATACAGGCTTCGGCCAATTCTTGGTCATCCACTTCTTTGCTTTCTCTTTTGTTTGATTGACTCATTAGCTTTGGAATAGTTGTCTAAACCACCCTTCAATTTCGGATAATATCTTCTAAGGGGCTAATCAACTTTGCTAGAAATGTAAGAATCTTAAGAAATGTATTTGCTAAACTGAACGGTGAAGACCATATTTAACAAAAAAAGAGGTTGATAAAAAAATTCTCACTCGCTTTGACAATCCTGGTCGCTCTGGTCAGTTGTCGAGATAATCAGAACAAACTGGATGAAAAGTATGCGCCCTACGAGCACTTTTACTTTCAGCGATCTTTTCCTGACAGCACTCTGGATCATAGCACCATGGTCAAAAGCTTGGAAAAATCACGTAAACTCTTCACCTCTGCTCAATCAAAAACCTCTGAGGCGGAATGGATTCAGGAGGGTCCTTTCAATATCGGCGGACGAATAAACACCGTGGCGGTGCACCCCGATAACCCAAGCACTTGGATAGTCGGAACGGCGGGAGGAGGGGCTTACCGCACTCAAGATGAAGGTGATAGCTGGGAGAATATTACCGAAAGCCTCACCCATCTGCCGGTAGGCCACATTGCATTCGATCCGAATAATCCTGAGACCATTTACTTGGGGACAGGTGATGTAAATATTAGCGGCACGGTTTACGTGGGTAACGGCCTCTATCGAAGTACTGACGGGGGAGAAAACTGGGAAAATATTGGACTTCAGGAGAGCAGAATCATTTCAAAAATAATCGTCAATCCCGATAATTCTGATCAGCTCTTTGTAGCGACAATGGGAGTGCCCTTTGAGCCGGGACCTGATCGCGGTTTGTATAGAAGTGATGACGGAGGAGATACTTGGCAACAAGTCTTATTTGTGAGTGAATCAGCGGGAATTATTGATCTGGTGATGAATCCGGAAGACCCTTCAATCCTCTACGCCGCAGGTTGGAACCGAATAAGAACGAATCTGGAAAGCATTGCTTCGGGAGAGGATGCCAAGATTTTTAAAACCACGGATAGTGGTGAATCTTGGGAGGAGCTAAATAACGGCCTTCCTGCAGGGCCGATGAGCCGAATAGGCCTTCATCTATGGGAAGGTGATCCAAATGTGCTCTTTGCGCTCTATGTAAACCCTTCTTATCAGTTGGAAGGAATATACAAAAGTCAAAATGCAGGCGGCACCTTTGAAACGATCCCAACCTTCGAAATCCCTGAGAGCGCCCTGGGAGGTTTCGGATGGTATTTCGGCAAACTCGGCGTGAGCCCAACGGACCAAAATCAGATCAGCGTGCTGGGTATAGACCTCTACTCGACTGTCAATGGAGGCAATAATTGGCAGATGACCGCCCCACCTTGGTATGAATACATTGTCCATGCCGATAAACACGACTTAGTCTATTTGGGGCCGGAGGACGTTCTCCTTGCGACGGATGGAGGACTATACAGAACGACCGACGGCGCCGGCACATGGGAAGACGTGGATAGAATTCCCAATACCCAGTTTTACCGAATCGCCACGAGTCCGCATGACCTTGGTTTGATTTACGGAGGTGCCCAAGATAACGGAACGTCGATAAGTGTGGGAGACGAACCGACGGATGATTGGGTGAGATTTTTTGGAGGTGATGGCTTCCAACCTATAATTGATCCAATTTTCGAAAACCTAACTTATGTGACCGTTCAAAATGGAATCTTCTATTCTTTAGACTCTGATTTGGGGGAGTGGTTTCTTCTGAACAATGGATACCCACCGGATGAAAGAGTGAACTGGGACGCCCCCTTAAGAATAGACCACGAAGAAAACACGACCCTATACATGGCTCGGGAGCACGTATATAAGATGGTAGGATCGCCTTATGGCGCATGGGAACCAATATCACCTGTTCTGGTGGAAGATAGTCAGGAATTCTTTGAAAGAAGAAACGTAAGTACAATTTGGCAATCGGAGGTAAATGGTGATGTGATCTATGCAGGAACCTCCGACGGAAAGGCATGGGTGACCCAAAATGGCGGAGACAGCTGGAACGATATCTCCGATGGCCTTCCGGGTTACTACGTCACGGATGTAAAGGCTTCTCCCTTCTTTGAGGATGAGGTACTCATTTCGGTTTCGGGCTACCGAGACAACGATGAAACGCCACATCTCTATTTGAGTTCTGACTATGGTCAAAATTGGATTCCGGTTTCGGGAGACCTGGAAGAAATGCCCGTTAACCATATAGAAATCTACGACGAGACAACTTGGTTCATTGCTTCAGATAACGGTGTTT
>DATFKV010000571.1:0-2166 GCA_035268465.1 Cryomorphaceae bacterium
AAACTTCAGGCGTCAAGGTAGGAGTGACCAGGTCTACCAATATCCCAAGTCGTTGGCTGGATCAAGGGGCTTGGAGAGCGATAAAAATAGCGGAAGTGCCATACCGCAAGCTGGCAGGAGACCTTGAAATAGAGTTGAAACAGTATCTCTCCGATCGCACGGACTGGCGAAAAATGCTTAGAGATGAAAGAGGAGAGGAGGATTTATCGGAGATTCGAGAGGCAACCATTTCCTTCCTGCCCGAAGGATTGCAGCAATACGTTTTGTCTGATGCAACAGTTCATGAATTTTCTTATCCCGTTAATCACTATCCTGAGAAGGTGAAGTCCATCAATCTCGATAAAGAGAAAACCGTTGAAGGTACCTTGACGGGTATTCGGGGGCAGTACCTTTATTTTGATCAAGAGAATGTGATCAATCTCAGGAAGTACAGTGGGTACGAAGTCGAATTTGAGTGCAAATAAAAAAGTGCGACCAAAGACCGCACTTTTATTTTTTTCCCTTGAGCTCTATAATTTAGTCCACTGTCATCACAAAAGGCATTCTGGCTTGAATACCCTTCATCTCTTTGATGTCTTGAATGGCCTTGTACTGTTCGATCAATTCTGAATTTTCTACATCAAAACCCAAAGCGGTTTTTACCATTGCCATATTTAGGTCTTCCAAAATCTGTTGAACAGGGTCTTTCCTTTTTGGAAGTTCTTTAATTGTATAGTCTTCGATTCCTGCCATTTCAGCGGCCTCAGCGATGGCATCTTCGAGTCCTCCCAGTTCATCTACCAAACCCAGTTCCAGCGCATCCAGCCCTGACCAAACTCTTCCTTGTCCAATAGAGTCGATAAACTCAGGTCTGAGGTCACGCCCCTCGGCTACAATTTCCACGAAATTATCGTACGTTTTATCGACTGACTTTTGCAAAATTGCGTATTCGGCGTCCGTAAGGGGTCTCGTTACCCCACCGAAATCAGCGAATTGGTTGGTCTCCACATTATCGAAAGTCAAACCAATTTTATCGTTGAAGAACCCTTTCATGTTTGGAAGAATTCCAAAAACTCCGATCGAGCCGGTAATGGTTGTTGGCATAGCAAATATCTTGTCGGCAGGTGCGCTAATGTAGTATCCTGCAGATGCTGCTAAATCGCCCATCGAAACAACAAGAGGTTTGGCTTTTTGAGCTTCCACCACTTCGTGCCATATCATATCTCCTGCAAGTGCGACACCGCCGGGGGAGTTGACGCGCAGCACGATGGCCTTTACAGAAGAGTCCTTTCTGGCTGACTTAATTGCCTCCGTGTAGGTATCGCTGCCTATGGCTCCATCGCCTGATTCGCCCAGCCCGATATTTCCTTGAGCGTAAATCACTGCTATTTTGGCCTTTTTGTAAGAGAGGGTGAAGTCGTCGTTTTCATTTTTGGGCTCCGGAGCCTTCAGGTATTTTCTGAGTGTAACGAAGTTGAGTTCTTCATCCTCTTCGGTTTCGGTTTTCTCGCGGAGTAGATCCATTACCTCATCTTCATACATTACTGCCGTAATCATACCGGCCTCAATAGCGTCTGCAGCATCTTGAATGGAGTAGTTTTCGGCAATTTCGTTGAGTTTTTCAGCAGAGAAACCATAGCTCTCACCCATTCCATCGAGTATAGTGCCCCACATGGATTCAAGCCATTTTTTCGTTTGCATTCGACTGGCTTGGCTCATCTCATCCAAAATAAATGGCTCCACGGCACTTTTGAATTGATTATTTGAGCCCCGAATGATTTGAGGTTCAATTTGCAAGTCATTCAAAAGGTTTTTGAAAAAAGTCACTTCTGCATTTAATCCGCGGAATTCCATAAATCCTTCCGGGTAGAGGTAGATTTCATCAGCTACTGAACTTAAGTAGAGCGCTTTTTGCGTATAGATTTCATTATAACTGACTACCCATTTGCCACTTTCTTTAAAGTCTAAAAGGGCGTTGCGTATTTCTTCAGTGGTCGCCATTCCTGCGGGCACGAAATCGACATCAAAATAAATCCCTTTGATCTTCTCATCGTTTTTTGCTTTTTCGATGTTTTCGATTATTTCATCCAATCCGATAGGTGTAGAAGATTGGAACCCCCCGAAATTGATGTTGAAATGTTCGTCAGGCCCTCTGTCTACGATCGGCTGATCAAATTGTATGTGTAA
>DATFKV010000572.1:0-2297 GCA_035268465.1 Cryomorphaceae bacterium
AGCCTGCCCGCCATCGTTGAGTTCAACAATTCATTTATCGAAGAACTGACCTCATCACTCACCGAGACGGGTACGCTTTTCCGAACCGAGTACGAAGGGGTAAGTGCCAATCAAACCTTTCCCAAGGCAAAGAAAGGTGGATACATAGAGTGGTTGAAAATTGAGAAAAAACCGAAACCCGAACTGGTCGCCGAAAATGTGCTAAGTTTTGTGAGGGAAGCGCAGGCAGACGGCTATCGCTTTGGTGACATGGCCGTATTGGTTCGAAAAAAAGGAAAAGACGTCAACGAGATCATTAAAAAATTCAGCGAGGAAGACATTCCATTTACCACCCGCGACAGTTTTGGGCTGGACATGAATACAACGGTGGTAATGCTGACGGAATTCTTGCGTTTATCCATCGACGAACATTTGGCGACCGCTCAGATAAAGATCATGCGGGAGATGTGTCGTTTGCACCAAGTGCCATTCGAACCTCATAAGTTTTGGACGAAGCCGGGCTACCGTGGTTCAATAGACTTTTCGGCTTTCGCCAAAAGCTTTTCACCCGATTTCTCATTGAGCCTTCTGACGGGAATGAGCGCTTGGGAAATAAGCAAAGAGGCCATCAAGCGGTTTGTCCCAAAAGAAAAGCAACGCGACGTTTTTGTGGAGTCTTTTCTGAATTGCATCCTCGAAAAAGGAGGACGATCGGTTTCGGCTCAAGAGTTTCTGGAGTGGTGGGATAGCTTGGCCAATAAGCCCGAAGCGAAGGTTGGAGAATCGGGAAACCAGGTGCAGCTTATGACCATTCACAAGTCAAAAGGCCTTCAGTTTCCCGTGGTGATTATCCCAAATCTCAACTGGAATTTTTCAAACAGAACTGAAACCAAATGGCTGCGCGTCAATGAAAAACTGGATATCCCCTTTGCCTATATTCCGCTTCAACTCTCCAAATCGCTGAATGATATGGGATACAAGGCCGATCTGGAACAGTACAATCAAGAGAATAGATTCGACAACCTCAACCTGATTTATGTAGCGGTCACGCGTCCCTCGGAAAGACTTTACATCACTCATGACGAAGGCACTGAAAGTCAAACGGGACCATCGGTAAACGCAGCTTTTGAAAAACTGAAATCGAAATTTGAAACATCCTCAGAATTTCATACTAAAGTAGATTCCAAGATTGGCGAAGGTGTAGAATCAAGTCTGGTGATCGGCGAAAAGCAAAAGGCAAAATCCAAGAAGGAATCAAAGGAATCGGAGGAGACGATCCAACTTCTCCACCCCGTTGATATTTCCGTAGAACACAGGTTTACCATTAGCAGTGAAGGCATATCACCCAATCGGGAAGCCGGGATTCTTTTTCACGAGCTTGCCGCCGGGAGTCATTCATTGGAAGAGGCAAGAGCGCAACTTCAAACGTGGGGGAAAAACGGGAGAACACCCGTCGATCAAAAAGAAGAATTAGCTCTTTGGATTGAACGTCTCTATTCCGATAAAAAATACTTGCAACTGATGGAGTCGGGTCGTCGATTGGCAGAGAGAACCCTCGCAAAAGACGGAGAAGTTTTTCGACCCGATATGGTTTTCAAAACCCCTTCTTCTTTTACCGTAATCGATTTCAAGACGGGCGGGAAAAAAGACGCGCACTTATCGCAGGTCAGAGATTACTTGAGGGCGATTGGCAGCGTTGAAAATCAATCGGGAAAAGGCTACGTGGTCTACCTTCCCGAAATGAAGTGGGTGGAGGTGGAAGTCCAAGGCGCCGAGCAAGGAACTTTATTCTAACTACTGCTTGCGACTCCGAGCCCGCGAAAACCCCATTCCTTCAAGAACCAGATTTTGCTCCACCACGAGTTTACTCTCCGAAGCCACACTTGGTCCCGCAGGCTTGATTAAATCCCGATTGTTGTTACGCGGGTTTTTAATGTCCGTGCTGATCGGGTAGGCATTCATAAAGCCTTGGTAGGGCTCCAAAAGTTTGGTAATATCCATCAGCTGCGCCTCCGGATCAATCCATTTGGCTTCATCCTTCCGGGAAAGAATAACCGGAGAGCGATGGTGTGGTAACAATTGCAATAGCGGTGTGGGAGTAGTGGTAATAATGGCAAATGACTTGACGATTTCTCCCGTTTTTTCATCGACCCACTCATCCCAAATCCCTGCGAAAGCAAAGGGCCTTCGGTCCTTTTCCAAATGAACCAAATAGGGTTTATCGAGCTTTTCTTTGGTCGTTCCTTCTATAAAGCAATCGGCGATGACCAAACATCTCTTGCTGCGAATTGACTTTCGAAAGGCGGGCTTCGAGATGA